>JABMRP010000998.1 GCA_013202535.1 Planctomycetota bacterium | reverse complement strand
GCCGATTCTGATCAACCAATGGGCCAACGTCGTCCGCTGGGAGATGCGCACGCGGCTGTTTTTGCGAACGACCGAGTTTCTTTGGCAGGAGGGACACACGGTCCACGAGACGTCCGAGGAGGCGTGGGACGAAACCCGGGCGATTTTGGATATCTACCAGCGTTTCGCCGAGGAGTACATGGCCATGCCCGTGCTGACGGGCGAGAAGAGCGAATCGGAGCGCTTCCCCGGCGCCGTGAGCACGGTTTGCATCGAAGCGATGATGCAAGACCGCAAGGCGCTGCAAGGGGGCACGTCGCACTTCCTGGGCCAAAACTTCGCCAAGGCCTCGGAGATCAAGTTCCAATCGCGCGAGGGGCAAGAGGAATACGCCTGGACGACGTCCTGGGGTGTGTCGACCCGGCTGATCGGAGCGATGATCATGACCCACGGCGACGACGACGGCATGATCATGCCACCGCGTCTGGCCCCGGCCCACGTGGTCGTTCTGCCCATCATCCGCAGCGACGACCAGCGCGAGGCGATCCTCGGCTACTGCAACGAGGTGGCCGAAAAGATTCGCGCCCAAACATACGACGGCCGGCCGGTCGAGGTGGTGGTCGACGCCCGGGACATGAACGCCGGCGAAAAGGGTTGGAATTGGGTGAAGAAGGGGATTCCCGTGCGGGTCGAAGTCGGCCCTCGCGACATGAAGAACAACGCCGTGTTTGTTGCCCGGCGCGATAAGTCGGGCAAGGAGAAATACGGCCAGGACCGCGACGAATTCGCCGCCGGCATCGGCGGGCTGTTGGAGGAAATCCAAACCGGGCTATTCGAGCGGGCCAAGGCCTTCATGCAACAACATACGCACACGATCGACGACTACGACGAGTTCAAGGCTTTCTTCACGCCGCGGGACGAAGAGAAGCCCGAGATCCACGGCGGCTTCACGATGAGCCACTGGTGCGACGGCGCCGAGTGCGAGGAAGCAATCAAGCCGCTAAAGATCACGATCCGCTGCATCCCCTTCGATCGCACCGGAAGCGGCCCGGGCAAGTGCATCATCTGCGGCAAACCGAGCAGCGGGCGGGTGGTGTTTGCGAAGTCGTATTAAGTGTCGTGTTTAGCCCGGGCACTTGTGCCAGCGTATCCGTTCACGCCCCGGAAGACAAAGGGAACTCACGCAGAGGCGCGGAGCACGCGGAGGGGTAGGAAGACAAAGGAAAAAGGAGAGGTGCGGAATAACGCACTTACCCCACGCAGTCGTTAACACGGTGATCGACATCCGCCGCCGACTTGGGTCTGGTCTACTGGAGTCGGTGTATCGGAAGGTGCTGGCGTATGAATTGCGGAAGAGGGCGTTTGATGCGCTAGAGGCGTTGCCGACCCCGGCCCTCTGGGACGACGTGACGTTGGTGGACTAACACGGTAAGTGACGTATCCCAACCAGGAGACTCGAAGAACCTCCGCCTGCTCCGCGCCTCCGCGTGAGTTTCCGGCGATATTCCTGTGATTTCTCAGGGTGTGAACGGTTGTTGCCGGGCTAGACGACTCAATGCAATCCATCCCCTTATCATGACCATCCGGAGGACCATTGCCATGCGACACTTGCTCCTGATTTCCCCGCTGTTAGTTGTTCCGGTCTTGGCGACGCATTCGCCGGCTGCCGCGCCGGAGAAGCTCAACGTGCTGTTCATCGCGGTCGACGACCTGCGGCCCGAATTGGGATGTTACGGCAACACGCTGATTAAGACGCCGAATATCGACGCCCTGGCCGCCCGCGGCACGACGTTCAATCGGGCGTACTGCCAGCAGGCCGTGTGCAGTCCGTCGCGCACCTCGCTGTTGACGGGCCGGCGTCCGGACACGACCAAGGTATACGATCTGCAAACCCATTTCCGCCTCCATCTGCCCGAGGTGGTTACCTTGCCCCAGTACTTCAAGGAGCGGGGATACGAAACCCGCGGCATGGGCAAGATCTATCACGGCGGGCTGGACGACCCGAAAAGTTGGTCGGCTCCCCACTGGCGTCCGTCGGGTCCTGCTTACGGGAAACCCGACACGCTGGAGGATCTGGAGCGACGGGGTAAGGAGATGCGCGAGAAGATGGGGCGAGCGACCGCCGTGCTCCAGCG
>JABMRP010000997.1 GCA_013202535.1 Planctomycetota bacterium | reverse complement strand
CGCTCAAGAGCAGTTCCAAGACCGTCTTGCGGATATCATGCACCTCGGGCGTCTCGCTCTCGACGACCATCCCGTCGGCGGCCGCCGTGGCACACGACGGCACCAGCCGGTCGGGATCGCGCAGCTTGACCAGGCAAACCAGACAGGAAGTGGCCGGCTTGAAGCCCTCGAAGGAACAGAGCGTCGGGATATCGATCCCCAGTTTCCGCGCGGCGGCGAGGATCGTCGCCCCCGGCGGCACTTCCACTTCACGTTGGTCAATGGTTATTCTCGGCATCGGCGTACTTTACTTTACGATCACGGCCCCGGTGGGACAGACCTCGCGGCACGTATCGCAGCGGGTGCAGCGCTGGAGGTCGATCTGGTGGATTCGATAGGGAGTCATGGGAATGGCGTCGGCCGGGCAGTGCTGGGCACAGACGGTGCAGCCGATGCAATCGTCCGTCACGTAGTAGCCGATCAGTTCCTTGCATTTGCCCGCCGGACAACGCCCCTGCAGATGGGCTTCGTATTCTTCGCGGAAGTATTGCAGCGTGGAGAGGACCGGGTTGGGGGCCGTGCCACCCAGCCCGCAAATGCTCCCCGCCTTGACACTTCGGGCGAGGCTCTCCAACTCGATCAGATCGGCCGGCTTTCCATCGCCGGCGCAGATGCGGGTGAGGATATCCAACATCCGCCGGGTACCCACGCGGCAGAGCGTACACTTGCCGCACGATTGGTCCTGGGTGAATTCGAGAAAGTACCGGGCGATGTCGACCATGCAATCGTGATCGTCCAACACCACCAGTCCGCCGGAGCCCATGATCGCGCCGGCCTGGGTGAGCGCCTCGTAGTCGACGGTCGTGTCGGCCAGTTCGGCCGGCACGCACCCGCCGGAAGGTCCGCCCACCTGCACGGCCTTGAATTGTCGTCCGCCGGCGATCCCCCCGCCGATCTCCTCGACGATCTGGCGAAGCGAAATTCCCATGGGAACCTCGATCAACCCACCGCGGCGGATCTTACCGGCCAGGGCGAATACCTTGGTGCCCTTGCTCTTTTCGGTCCCCAGCTCGGCGAACCGGTCGGCCCCGTTGCGGAGAATCCACGGCATCAGGGCGTAGCTTTCGACGTTGTTGACCAGCGTCGGTTTACCCCAGAGACCCTTCTGGGCCGGATAGGGTGGCCGCAATCGGGGCATGCCGCGCTCGCCCTGCAACGAGGCCAGCAGGGCCGTCTCCTCGCCACAGACAAACGCGCCGGCCCCTTCCTTCACCTGCACGTCGAGATCGAAATCGTGGCCCATCACCCGCTTGCCCAGCAGTCCTTCCTTGCGGCATCGGTCGATGGCCTCGCGAATCCGCTCGACCGCCAGCGGATATTCGGCCCGGATGTAGAAGACCGCTTCATCCGCCCCGATCGCCCGTGCGGCAATGGCCACGCCTTCGATGATCCGATAGGGAAACGATTCGAGCAACATGCGGTCCATAAACGCGCCGGGATCGCCTTCGTCGCCGTTGCAAATGACGTATTTCTTGGTGCCTTCGGCGTTGCGAACGAAGGTCCACTTCACGCCCGTCGGAAAACCGGCACCGCCGCGCCCGCGAAGCCCGCTGGTGCGAATCTCCTCGATAATCTCCTCGGGCGTCAGCTCCTCGACGCAACGGCGCAGCGCCTCGAAACCGCCGTGCCGGGTGTATTCGTCGAAATCGGTCGGATCGATCTGGCCGCAGTATTCGGTGGCCAGATGTTTCTGCGGGCCGAGAAACGCACAGACCGGCCCGTCCCGCGTGGGGAGCACGTGGCGGTTGACCGCCTGCCCCGCTTCGTCGTCCAACAGCCGATCGAGCCATCGCGTGACCGTGTTGGACATGCGGCGCACGATGCCGCGCGGCTTGAAATGCCGCAGCACGATCTCGCGGACGTCTTGGGGCTCGACCTTCGAGTACAACGTCGCCTCCCCTTCGGGCGGCACCAACTCGACCAGTGGCGTCTGGTGACACATGCCCACGCAACCGACCCGTTTGACCGTGGCCGCGGCGCCCGTCTCGGCCAACACGGCTCCCACGGCCGCGTGTACCTTGGCGCTGCCTTGGGCCTGGCAACAGGATCCCAGGCCGATGCGAATTTCTCCGCACGGCAAGTCGTCGCTCGGCAGGGCCAAGTCGCGCGTTGGCGTGGTGCCGGCAGCCGCCTGCTTGAGGAAATCGTCGAGCACCTCGGGAATCTGATGCGGCGAAAGATGGCCGTACGTCAAACCGTCGATTTGCAGCACGGGGGCCAGTGTGCAACAGCCCAGGCAGGCCACTTTCTCGACGGTGAACAGGCCGTCGGCGTCGGTGTCGTCACCGTCGGATAAGTGTAGCCGACGGTGCAACGCATCCTGCACCAGCGGCGCCCCTTTCACGTGACACGCCGTACCGTGACAGACGCTGATGACATGCCGCCCGACGGGCCGGTGGCGAAATTGGGAATAGAACGTCGACACGCCGGTAATCGACGCGGGCGTAATGTCCGTCAGATCGCACACCCGCTCCAAGGCCTCTTGGGGCAAGTAGCGATAGTGCTGCTGGATCGCCTGCAGGACGGGGATCACCCCTTCGGGGCGGCGGCCCAGCCGCTCGACGGTTTGATCGACAAAGGTTAAGTCCAATTCGGCCATAGTTTTCGTCGGTTAAGGACTCGTGCGAGAATTACTTCTCTCCGATACAAAACAAATGCTTCTCGCCGCGGATGTACAATCGCCCGTCGGCAAATGCCGGGCAGGTAACGCAACCTTCGCCCAGATCGCCTTCGCCGATTCGCTTGACTCCTTCTCGGGTGGGTTGAACCGCCCATGCCTTGCCGAGATTCTCGAAGACGTAAACGTTGTCGCCGGCCATCGCGGGCGAGGAAGTGAAACTCTCGTCGACCTCGAATTCCTCGTCCCAGAGATACTCCCCGGTGGCCCGGTCGTAGCAGGTGAACATGCAACTCGAGGGCATCAGCATGACGAAGTCCTGGGTGACCAGCGGGCTGCACGTGTCGGGGAGCCCGTCGTCACCGGTCCAGACAACGTGCGTCTTGCTGACGTCGCCGGTGCCGTCGGCCCGAATGGCCCGCCATTGATCGTACTCGTTGCCCACGTAAACCACGCCGTCGAAACAGACGGGCGAAATACCCTCTTCGCCCTGGTAGGCTTTGGCCCGCCATATTTCCTTGCCGTCGACGGGATTGTAGGAAATGAGCCATTTATCTCCGGCGACGATCAATTGGTCGGCGTCTCCCACCCGGGCCACGATCGGCGAGGCCCACGAACTGCCCGTCTCGCGCGGCACGTCCCAGAGCGTCTTGCCCGTGGCCGGGTCGAGGGCCAGTATATGAGATAATCCTTTCCGAGGCGTTTCCTGATCGATCTGAACGAACAGTCGATTTTCGTGCATCGCCAGCGAGGCCGAATGACCGTAATCTTCTTTCTGGACCTCGAAGTTGCGGTTCCAGACCAACTCGCCCGTGTAGTCGTAGGCGACCAGATCGCCGTTGGCGAACATGGCAAAAGCCAGCCGCCCGTCGGTGGTCATCGTGGGCGCGGCAAATCCGGTAAACTGCGGCTCCGGCGGATCGGCGGTATTTTCCGGGGTGACTTCCCGTTGCCAAAGCACCTTGCCGCTGTCGGCGTCGAAACAATAGACTTCCCGCTTCGCATCGGTGGCTCCGCAGAGAAACACGTATTTACCGCACACGATCGGTGAATTGAGCCCTTCCAGTGGGACGGGCGTTTTCCAGAGGATCCCCTGGCCGGTCGCGGCGTCCCAAGTGGTCGGCACATTGGTCACCGGCGAGACGCCCGCTCCGCCGGGGCCGCGAAATTGCAGCCAGCCGGCGGCGATTTCCTCTTCCGTGGGAAGTGGTGGGAAGGCCGACTCGGCCGGTTGCGGCGGATCGGCCGTGCCGTTCGGCTCGGGCGTTGGTTCGGCCGGGACAGTGAACTCCTCCTTCAACTGGGCGATCTGCTTGACGTCCCCGGGCAGATGATTCTGCATCGTCAGGCCGAGGGTTACGGTCGTCAGGACAAGCAGGCCGGCCAGAGCGGCCACGGCCAAGCGTCCGAATCGGCCGGTCCGGGTGTCGACGTCGCGGGGCGTGCCGGCCGGCTCGGGCATGGGCAGCCTCCGCCGAAGCGCGGCCGCCGTTCGCGCGGCAAGCAGCAGGACAATCACCCCGACGGCCGCCAAGACCGCGCCGAGGCTTGCCAAACGTCGATGCCGGAGATGCCGCTCGTTGAGATCCTTGTCGATGGCCGCAAGTTGCGCAGTCAGCGCCTCGGCCGTCTCCTGCTTAAGGTTGGCGTTGGCCTCGTCGTCCTCGGCCATCCGGAAACGGTCGTCGCCTACCGCCAGCATCGTTTGCCTCAAGGCCTCGAATGTTTCCGTCTCCAGCGGGTCACTCGGCGTTCGACGCGCGTAGTCCAGCAGCAGCAACCCGCAAACGATCGCCACAAAAACCCCGGCCACCGCGGCAACACGTATAGCGATCTGATATCCTTGCCCGGGAGATGAATCGGCGGGCGTCTGGGGCGATGCGTCGGACATGGGACTACTCTGATCGGTGCAAAAGGTTCTATCGGTTCGGTATCGTTTCGGCGGCCGAATCATCCGGGATATACGGGCTAAGATCCGCGATCAGCCCAAGCCGGGCTTGCTCCGGCGGACAATACCAAAAACAACGCCCGCAGGCCACGCAACCGGCCCGGTCGGGTTGATAATCCTTGCGGCGGCGGCGGATCGACAGGTGAATAAGTTTGATCCCGATCACCAGTCCTACCCACGCTCCCAGCCAGCGGCAGGCGGCGGGAAGCTTCGCTCGTTGCTTCTTCGCCCGGTCGTAAAGTTCTTCTGCCGACACGCCGCTCTGGTGAAACGCTTCGCTGGCGTCGGTCGTGCCATCGACCTCGCCGAGGTCCTCGGCCCGAACGCGATCGGCCAGGACGACGATCGGATCGAGTCGCGACAGGGGTACATCGAGCATTCCCCCCAACCACGCACATCCGGCGATCAGCCCGGGCAGGGCGATCAGCAACAAAGCCAGGCGCCGGCGTCCGGCGCGACGGCGATCGGCCGGATACTCGACCGTGGGCTGGACGATCGCGCCGTAGGGGCAAGCATCCTCACACATGCGACACTTGATGCACTCGTCCGGCGGGATGGTTACGTGCCGCCGCGACACCTTCGAGGCCAATCCCAAAAGCGCGCCGTAAGGACAGAGAAACCGGCAATAGGGTCGCCCGATGAACACGCCCAGCAACAAGAACCCGGCTCCGAAGATCAGCATCTCCACACTGCCGCTGAGCCGGAAAAACGCGACAAACGGATCGTATCGGCAGATGACCAGCGCCGTGCCGGTGGCAGCCAGCGCGACGGCCGCGCCGAGATACACGTAGGCCAATAGGCCCAAAGTGTGTTCGAGCCAGCGCGGTATCTGGACCGGCCGCACGGCGACCAGCTCCTGGATGGCCCCCAGAGGGCATACGGCCGCGCAAAAGGTCCGCCCGAAGAAAAGGGCGAACAGCAAAGGCAGCGAGAAAAAGGCAATCACACCCACGGGAACAACGTAACCGGGATCGCCGATCGCCAGGGCGACGTTGCCGATGGCGCCGATCGAACAGATGCAGCCCTCCCGCCAGAACCCAAACCACGCCAGCGATACGAGCGTCAGCACAAACAACCCGCGGCGCGATCGCCACGCCAGCGCGGCGGCCGAGGCCAGAATCAGGGCAATCAGCAGCACACCGACGTCGAGAATCTCCGGCCAGTCGGACCGCCGCGGCTCGGGGTGCGTGGCCGTGGGGATCTCGTGGTCGGTAAACTCGGGCGTCGGGATCAGTTCCTCGGCGCACGCGGTTCCGATGCCCACGGCCAGGATGACAAGAACTAGTAGTGCCAGCGGAACTCGCCTCATGCGGGGTCAACCCCCTCGCCGGCCGTGTCATCGCCGTCCGTGTCATCATCGACCACTTGGCCCGACCGCTGGGCCTTCTTCCGGGCCAGCGTTTGCATCGCCTCCTTGGCGGCGTCCTTGAGCAGGTTGGGCTCGGCCCGGGGCAACCGCACAAACGCGTCGGCGGGACATGCCACGGCAATGGCGCACTCGTTGCAGTCGAGACACCGGTCGTGACGGACTTGCAGGTAAAGGGACCCGTTCATCAAACCACATCCCTCGACGCACTTGGCGCAGCCGATGCACTTGGGCTCGTCGATCGTGTACTCAAAGTACCGTATGCCGGGGCGCGTTTCGACGAACTTCCGAACGACGGCCCCGGTCGGGCAGAGATGGTTCTGAACGGCCGTGTCCAGTTGGTACTCCTCGGCGCGGAAGTACCCGGTGCATTCGTCGCAGTATCCACACAGGGCAAAACACTGCACGGCCTTGACGGCCGATTCGTCCAACACGCAATGGGTTTCGCACTGGCTGCAAGCGACGCACTTGTTGGGATCGATTTGCCAGACGAGTTCCTCGTCGCGGCCGCGGCGAGCTGCAAATACACCACCCAAGCCGACGAAGGCGACGGCTCCCACCATGCGGGCACCGCCCCCGACAAATGCGCGCCGATCGATGGTTCCGTCTGAATTCGTTGATTGCTTGGGGGTCGTCATCGCCGTCTCTCCACCTCGTTCTCCCTTTCGGCCACGGCATGGGGAAGCCGGCATCGGGCCAGGCCGTCGCACCGGCGGCAATTCATCGCCCGGCCGCCCGGATCACCCACCGGACAACGTCGCTCTCGCTCGACAAGCCAGATGGTCAGCAAACCGAGACCGCCGGTGGCGCCGTATCGCCACGCGGCTTGTAGCCACTGACGTCGGTTGGTCGGTTGTTCGGCGGGCCGGTTCATTGCGAGGTCTCCCCTGAATCGGATTGCTTTGGCGCGAAGATTCGCACCGCGCGATTCTTCGCATCGAGAATCAGCACGCGATCGGCATCGTCGACCGCCACGTCGGCCGCCTGCTCGGCGACCTGATCGGGACCGGCCACCACACACTCGAAGCGGCCGCCCGTGTCGTAGATCTTCACCCGCGGCCGGCCCTTTTCGGCCGTCACGTACCGCCCGTCGGAAAGCAGGGCGAAATGGATCGGATTGCAGCAGCCCTGAAAGCCCTCGATCGTTGTTTCCGGCCGCCTCCAGGACGACTCCAACGTGCCGTCGAACGTGTAAATCTCCAGCCCCAACGTGCGAGGATTGACCACGTGGAGGAAGGCCTCGGGCGAAACGGCCAGATCGAAATAAGGGCTGGTCACGATGAAGCCCGTGATCTTGCGCTGCGGATCGTGCTTGCCGATCTCGCCCCGTATCCCACCGGACGTGTCACAGTGCCACACGGTTTGGTTCCCCGCGTCGGCAAGAAACACATTGCCGGGGGCCAGCCCGATCGACGTCAGGTTGGCCTTCTCACCCAACGACGGCCAGCTTGCCACCGGCTTGCCATCGGCGTCGAACACCTCGACGTGGTGTTTGGAACCGACGTACATGCGACCGGGAAATTCATGCGCCGAGCCGCCGACCGCCAGACACCGCGGCTCTTCCTCCAGCGAGATCGCGAGTAGCTCCGCGCCGCTGGAATCCAACACGCGGACCGACTTATCGCCGGCGACGTGGATGTTTCCTTCGGGGCCAACAGCCAGCGCCCGGGCTTGCTCCAGGTCGACGTCGATGCGACCCGTCTCTTGGTAACAAATCAGCGCCGGGTCGATGGCCCCGGGAGCTTCGGCCGGGTCGTCGGGCTCCGGCGCACGCGTCTGCAACAAGGCAACGGCCGCCACGACGATCGCGGCAACGATCACCAGGGCAATGCCCACGTCGATTGCGGAAAATGCGTTTCGCTTTGACACCCGTTCTTACTCCTTCCCCGCTCGGAGGTCCAGGCAGACCATCCGCGAGATGTCGCGAACGATAAGCCGGCCGTCGACCAGTGCCATGGGCCCCCAACTGTGTTGTGCTTCGTCGATCACTTGGGCCTCGTCCAGGGGGAAGTATCCACGCGGAGTGGCTTCCACGAGGGTGAGCACGCCGAAATTGTCCATCACCAACAGCAGTCCGTCGGCAATCATGTAGGGTCCGGTGCCCTCGCCCTTGTCAAACTTCCGATCACCGCTGTTCCACACTTCATTGCCGTCGAGATCCAGACAGACCAGACGCTGGTCGAGTTGGCGAACGCCGTACAGGTAGCCATCGTAAAAGACCGGCGTATGTTGTTCGGAACTGAACTCCTTGGGCCTCAATTTGTGAATCGTCTCGACCGACAGGTTGTCGCCCCGCTGATGTACCTGTAGCAGAAGGGCCCCCGAGTTGTAACCGCCGCTGAAGAAGAGCCGATTGCCGGGCAACACGACCGGCGACGCGGAAGCGGCGGTGCCCACGCTCCAGTCGTTGGTTTGCCAGAGGATCTTTCCGTCGTCGGCCGAGACGCCGGCCACGCCGCTTCGGCCGCCGCCACCGCGTTTGTCGGCCATGCCGTAGTAGACGTAGGTGCGCTGAGTGCCGACCTGCATCGGAACGATCGAAACATGGCTCATCACCCAGCCTTGCGGGTTCGGGCATTCCCACATCACTTTGCCCGTGCGGTAGTCGACCGCCAGCATCAGCGCGCGGCCGCTGGGCGCCAGGATCAGGCGATCGGTTTCGACGTCGATCAACGGACACTGCGCGGCGTGCCAACCGGGTACCGTGGCCCCGTAGTCGAGTACCATATCGATCAGCCAGCGGCCCTCGCCCGTATTGGCGTCCCAACAGGCGACGTGACATCGGGGCCCCAGCGAGATGACGTAGTCGCCGATCACCGCGGGAACGGCCCGCGTTCGGCCGTGGGTAACCGACACGATCGTCCGATAGCGATTGCTCCAGATCTCGCGACCGTCGTCCAGCGACAAACATCGCATCACGTCGGCCGAATAATCGACGTCGTCCAGCGAAGGTGGCTGCCCTTCGTCTTGTTCGTCTATCTCGGGCGGTTCGTACGCCAGTGCCGCGAGCAACGCCTCGCGCTGTTCGAGGAAGCGGTTGCGGAGCGTTTCCCGAATGAGTTCGTATTCCCCGGCCGAGACAACCCTCGGCGTCCCGGCGGCGCCATCGGCGGAGGTGGGAAAGAGTTCTGTGAGCACGGGGTCCACGCCGTCCAGCGTGTCTTCGGCCAGCGGTGTCAACACGGCGGCCAGTCGCTGGCGTTCCTTCTCGCGCAGACCGCGCAACAACTCGACCCCGTCGTCGGCCTCGTGATCGAGCACGTAGACCCGCCCGCGATCGATTGCCGCGGATGCATGACCCTGGCCCAATTCGATCGACCATAGTCTTTCCGGTCCGCCCTCGGGCCACTTTCGGGCCAAACGCACGCCATCGTCACAGATCGCATCGAGATTGGGGCCACGAAACCAGGGCCAACTGCCGACAATGTCCGACGGCTTGCCGGGGCCCATGACGGGAATTCCGAGCTCGGGCCGGGGGGCCACGCGGACCTTGCCCGGTGGCGGTGCTTCATCCAACCCCGAGATTCTCGCCGCCACCTCGTCCTGGTCGATCCACACGCCGCCGGTGTGCCACCATCCCAACGCGCCGACCGCAACGGCGGCAACCGCTAGGGGTACGACGATGGCAATCGTTGG
>JABMRP010000996.1 GCA_013202535.1 Planctomycetota bacterium | reverse complement strand
AACCGATGGGCTTGGACGGCCGGCGCGAATCACCAATCGCCAAAGAGTTCGCCGCCATGGGGCCGCCGATTCACCCGGAAGTGTACCCGATCGGTGCAACCCGTGCGACCCCCCCGGTTTTTGGAGGTGGGGTGCGTGAAAGAATGAGGGGCGTGCCCCGACGAGCGACCTGGCGCTACTGGGTGGCCGCCTCGCGGATGAACTTCACTCGGGGCTGGCCGCCGCGGCCGGTGAGATGCTCGGCCAGGTAACGCTGTCGCTTGGCCGTGGGATAGGGGGGGCGGAAGTTGTCGCCTTTTTGCAGGATCGGGCGCAACTCGGGAATGCCGCCGAACGCCCGGCCTCCGGCCGCCTGACAGGGGAACCAGTAGCCCTCGCCCTGGTCGTCCAGCAGGTAAAACTCCGGATAGCAGTGGCCGGGTACCCAGACGGTTCGCGCGGGAATGCCCTTGGCCCGGCAGATGGCGATGAACAGCGACGTCAACTCCTCACAGTCGCCCGTACCGTCCTGCAACGCCGCCAAGGCTCCCTTGAGCGGACCGTTCTTATACTCGACGTTGTCCCGGACCCAATCGTAGATCTCCTCGACGGTTTGCCAGGCGCCTGAGGTATCGGTTCCAAGTTGCCGGGCAAGCGTACGGATCTTCGGGTGCGTGGATTCGATTTTGGGGCTGGGAGCCAGGTAAATCCGCATGTCGCGCGGCAGTTTGCGAGTGTCCGGCAGGACGTAGATCTCGGTATTCTCCGGCGGCTCCATGGCGCGGCGGACGATCTCGAACGTTTGTATCGCCCGGGCTTCCGCGCGAGGCGCCAGCATCGACACGTTAACGACCATCACCTTGACCGATCGCTCGAGCTGCCACTCGCTGATCTTGGCCGTGGGGCTGATGTCTTCGTCGACCAACCGGACCTCCTGCTCGGGCCAATCGGTGGGCACGGCCGTGTAGCCTTTGAGCCCTATGCAAGGACCGGTCCCGGAGGTGATCACCATGCCGGCGCGCCAGCGTTGCGTGCTGGGTTGTCCCAATTTCGGCCCGTTGGGCCCCGCATCTTTGAACTGGGCCCCGGCCGTGAGCGTGGAGAAGAAGCTAACCGCCAGCACCAGCAGCATCGGACAACGTTGCACGACTCATTCCTCCCAAACCCGTTGAGCCCCGGCACTTGTGCCGGGAGTTGCCACACTACTTCTATTGTAGGTTGCACGGCGGGAAGAAGACAACAAGAAAAAGCCCGGGGCCATGCGTCGCGATCGGCCGTGTTCAGGATGGCACGACCGGATCGCGACGCCCCCGGGCGTCGAAGGGGGGGAGGATGGTGCATTGTTGCATCGCCCCGTGAGGCGACCATGGAGCCGCCCATGGCACGCAAAAGGGCCAACGCAATGATTTCAACGGGCCGTCCATGTGCCAACCGTGGATTTACCCGCCCGGCCCGGGCAATATGGGGTCGCTGACAACCGACCCACAAGCACCCGTATCGCATGGACTGGATGTGATATACTCGGTGCCGCAGGTCACCTGCGTCTGGCAGGGATTGCAGGCGGCCCCCCGCCGCCACCACCGGGAGCACCGGCAACCGGTAAGACTGGCCGTCAACATCAATACCGCCGTCAAGACAATGAGTTTCTTCATATTCCGAATCTCCCACCGCAACGTGTCGTTTCTAGGACAACTCACGTGGCCTGACAACTCTACACCACAGACGATGATGTGCAAATGCAACCGGTGAATTTTTTCAACATTGCGTCGAATCCCCCGCTTCTCTATTGTCTCCCCCGTAAAACGCAAGCTACACTGGCAGTAGGCGGCAGCCGGATGGGGTGACGGTTGGATAGGCCTTTTGGGCGACAACTCGCCGGCGCGATAACGGATGGCGCTGGATGATGCATGACAACATGAGGCGCGAGGTGGTCGGAGTGGGCGGCACAAAGGCGGCTGGCATCGGTTGTGCGGTTTTTACCTGGATTGCGGTCTGCGCGGCCCTGCCGGCGCAAAGCCAAGACACGGTGCCGGCGCAAAGCCAAGACACCATGCCGGCGCAAAGCCAGGAGATCTCGTGGCGCGCCGCCGACGTGTGGATCATCAGCACGCGAAACTTGGCCGGCTGTGCGTCGTCGGGCGCCACCGGAACCGGCCTCCGCTATTGGCGACTGGACCAGCAAGGCCATTGGCATCGCCTGGACGGCGAAGCGTTTCGCGCCGCCGACGACCCGGACGTGCCGACGAATTTCTTCGTGCATGGCAACCGCACCACGCGGCAACTGATACTGGCCGATGCTTGGCCTCTTCTGAAACAATTGGAGCACCACGCCGCGGGACGCCCGTTTCGGTATGTCATCTGGTCGTGGCCCGCCGACCGTGTTTCGGGCACCGCTCGAAAGGACGTGTTGGTCAAAGCAGCCAGGAGCGACACGCAAAGTGTCCTTCTGGCCCAGTGCATTCGGAGCATGTCGCCCGAGGTTCGCGTGAGCCTGATCGGCTACAGCTTCGGCGCGCGCGTCATCACCGGCGCCTTGCATCTACTGGGCGGCGGTCAGGTGAACGGACGGTCGCTGGGCCAGCCGGTTGTCTCGCGTCGCGCGCCCATACGCGCCGTATTGGTGGCCGCGGCCATCGACTACGACTGGCTGGCCCCCGGCCGTCGTAGCGGATTGGCCTTGTCACAGGTCGACCGGATGCTGGTCACCCGAAACACGTCCGACCCGGTTCTCAGGCACTACCCGCTGATGAACCGCAGGCGGAGCTCGAAGGCGATGGGATTTGCCGGGCTGGCGGGTTCGCGATTGCGGGGGACGCAGCAACGCAAGATCGAGCTGCTGCGTCTCGACCGTTCGGTGGGAAAAGCCCATGCCTGGAAGAATTACCTCGGCGCGGCGGCACTTCGCAACCGCCTCCCCGTCTACGTCTTCCTCGACCCGCCCCACTGATCCCGTCCTCTGTCATGGGTCGTTGGTCATTCTCCCGGGGCTAGCCCAACCGGCTCGCAACGCGCATAATGAGCGTATGAACGAACCGCTCGCCTATCTCAACGGTCAATTCCTGCCCGCCGCGGAAGCCTCGATCTCGCTGACCGACGCCGGATTCGTGTTGGGGGCCACGGTGGCCGAACAAGTGCGGACGATCGGCGGAAAGCCGTTCCGGCTCCAGGACCATCTCGCCCGGCTGATGCACTCCTTGGCGATCGTCGAAGTGGATCCTCTCATGACGGTGGAGCAACTGGCTGGAGTCGGGGAGCAACTCGTCGACAACAACTTTCGTCTGGTCGACCGGCACGATGATTTGGGCCTGGCGATCTTCGTCACGCCGGGGATTTATGGCGCGTATGCCGCGGGCGGACCTCCGCGGCCGACCGTCTGTCTGCACACCTACCGCTTGCCGTTTGGGCTGTGGGCCGAGAAGTATTCCCGTGGCGAAGCGCTGGTGACGACCGACGTCGAGCAGGTATCTCCGCGATCGTGGCCGGCCGATCTGAAATGCCGCAGCCGCATGCACTATTATCTGGCCGACCGCCGTGCCTCGCGCATCGACCCGGACTCCAGAGCCCTGCTGCTGGACCGCCGGGGATTTGTCACCGAGGCCTCCACGGCCAACGTGCTGGTCTATCGCCGCGCCGAAGGGCTCCTGTCGCCGCCGGAATCGAAAGTGCTCCCCGGAATCAGTCTGGCCACCGCGCTGGAACTGGCCGAGCAACTCGGTATCCCGACTGCCGGTCGGGAGCTGACGGTCGACGACGTGGCCGGTGCCGACGAAGTGCTGCTGACCAGCACCCCCTTCTGCCTACTGCCGGTCACCCGGTTCAACCGGCGCGACGTCGGCGGCGGTGTCCCCGGCGACGTGTTCTCGCGTCTGCTGGCCGCCTGGAGCGAACGGGTCGGCTTGGATGTCGCCGCGCAGGCCGTTCGTTTTGCCCAGCGCGGGTAGATGGAAACGTGTGCCACTGCTTGCTTGCAAGCAGTGCGTGTTT
>JABMRP010000102.1 GCA_013202535.1 Planctomycetota bacterium | reverse complement strand
GGTGGTTGCCACGACGAATGTGATCCTGAAGAGGCGGGCCTGGAGGCCCAGGCAGTGCTCGCCGACTTGATGGCGCTGCTTCCAGACAGAAAAACGATCCAGGTCCCCGCCGAGAAAGTGGTCGTCGATACCGACAAATGCGCCGCCTGCCTGACCTGCTACCGAGCATGTCCTCACGGGGCCATCCAACCGAACACGTCCCAGCACCGCATGGACATCCTGGACGCCGCGTGTTGGCAGTGCGGCATCTGTGCGGCGGTATGTCCCGGGCGGGCGCTGGAACATGGAAGTCTGCGCTTCCGCCAGATGCACGACACGCTTCAGGTGGCCACCCAGGAACTCCTCGGCCGCCGACCGATCATCGCATTTGCCTGCCGGCAATCGGCCGTGCCCGCGGCCGGCGCCGCGGGGCACGCAGGGCTGGCGCTGCCCACCGACGTCCTTTTGGTTGATGTCCCCTGTGCGGGACTCGTCAGCGACCAGATCGTCCTGGATGCCTTGGAGCAAGGCGCCCGCGGCGTCCTGGTGCTTGGCTGCCACCACGACAACTGCCGGTCGCTGTGGGGATCGAATCTCAGCCGCAAAAGGGTTGACAAGGTTCGCAACGCGCTGGGGGCCGTGGGCGTGGAGAGCGAGCGCGTCCGGTTCCACACGGTGGCCGCCAACGAACCCCACCGCTTGGCGCACGTGCTGGCGGAGGCCTCCCAGAGCATGCCCGCCGGGCGAATCGGGCAGTGAACACGACAAGGGAACACAATGTCCAGCGAAAGCTACGCGATCCAGCTCGATGAGATTGAGAAGACACCGTTACGCGACGCGGTGATGAAAGAGAGCCATTGGCAGGCGGACCTGAACTACTGCATGTCTTGCGCCAAGTGCCTGAGCGTGTGTCCGCTACACGGCTACTCGGAGTGGGATCCGCGAAGGCTGGTCCGGATGGTCCTGCTGGGAATGGAGCAACAGGTCATCGACTCGGATTTCATCTTCCAATGCACGGTATGCGAGCGTTGTTCGTTGGTCTGCCCCATGGGTGTCAAGATCGGCAACCTGATCACGCGGGCCCGGTCCATGCGGCCGCGGGATCAGGTACCCGGCGGCAGCCAGGAAACCGCCGACCTCCACCGCACCAAGGGCAACAACATGCAGATTCCCACGGAGGAGTGGATCGAGACGCTCGATTGGATGAAGGAGGAAGTCCAGGACGACGTACCCGACCTGGACTTTCCCGTTGACCAGGAGGGGGCCGACTACTTCATCACCATCAATTCCAAGCTGCCTCAATACTATCCCATGGAGTTGCAGTGCATCTACAAGGTGTTTCACGCGGCCAACGTCAGTTGGACCATGCCTTCCATCTGGTGGGAGGGCACCAACTATGCCATGTTCTCCGGCGACTTGGACACATGGGAATACACCTTGCGGCAGCAGGTCAAGCGGGTGGAGGAACTGGGCTGTAAATGCATGGCCTACACCGAGTGCGGCCACGGATACTATGCCACGCTGGCCGGCTACAAGAAGTTCGGCATCAAGCCCAAGTTCGAGGTCGTTCACAAAGTGAACCTTTACGCCCGGTGGATGCGCGAAGGACGGTTTAAGCTGGACCCTTCTCGCAACCCCCAGCGAGTGACCTTGCACGATCCCTGCAACGCCGGGCGCAAGGCCGTTCTCGAGGGCTTTCCCGATGTGTTGGAAGACAGCCGCCACGTACTCCAGCGGGTGTGTCCCAACTTTGTCGAGATGTGGCCCAACCGGGAGTACAACTACTGCTGCGCCGGCGGCGGCGGCGCGCTGATCTCGGGTTTCGCCAAGGCACGATTCCACTACGGAAAGGTCAAGGTGGAGCAGGTTGACGCAACGGGAGCAGACCTCGTATGCACGCCCTGCGTGAACTGCTTCGACGCTATCGATGACCTCGCCAAGCACTACAAACGGCCCTGGAAGGCGATCCATCTCTGGGCGTTGCTGGCCAACGCCCTGGTATTTGACGACCAGTAGACCCAAACGAACGTGGACAGCCTAGCCGACGCATCGTCGCGGCACGAGGAGGCAATATGACCATTCTCAAACTTGAAAACGGGAGCGTGGAGTTGGACGACGAGGGATACCTAAAGGACTTCAGCCATTGGTCGCTGGAGGTGGCACGGGCACTGGCCGCGCGCGACGGAATCGAGTGGACGGAGGATCATCTGAATGTGGTACGGATGATCCAGGCATATTACCAGAAACACAGCGTTGCCCCGATGCTGACCTTGGTATCCAAAGAGTGCGATAAGTCATACAAGGAACTCCACGCACTGTTCCAGAAACAGCCCGGCAAACGTGCGGCTAAACTCGCGGGACTTCCCAAGACTAGCGGATGCACTTGAGAACCGTCGGCATGAGCACTATCGACAGAGGCCGCATTCGTTTGCGAATGCCTCTGGGAAGGAGTTGAAACCGTGATTGTCGGAGACCTGAAACCCATCGAGGAAATCGAAGCTTCGATCCGCGGTCGCAGTCGCGTGCTGATTCTGGGATGTCGGGGCTGCGTGACCGTGTGCAACACCGGTGGCGAGAAGGAAGTGGCCGTGCTGGCATCCCAACTACGCATCGCCAGCCAGGCACGCCACGAGCACCGTGAGATATGCGACGCCACCATCGAACGGCAATGTGATTTCGAATACATCGAGCCCGTGCTTCTCCAAATCGAGGACGTGGACATGGTGGTGTCGCTGGCCTGCGGGGCCGGGGTCCAGCAGGTGGCCGAGGCCACGGCCGGACTTCAGCGGCCCGTGCAAGTGGTACCGGGAATCAACACCACGTTCCTCGGTGCGGCCCTCGAGCAGGGCGTTTGGGCCGAGCGCTGCCAGGGCTGCGGCGACTGCGTGCTTGAGATCACCGGCGGAATCTGTCCCATCGCACGTTGCTCCAAGAGCTTACTGAACGGTCCCTGCGGAGGCTCCTCCGGGGGCAAATGCGAGATCGACCCAGAGGTGGATTGCGGATGGCAACTCATCCATGACCGACTCAATGCCTTGGGCAAGCTGGAAAACATGAGCCGCGTGCTGCCGGCCCGTGACTGGTCCACGAGCCGGGACGGCGGCCCGCGCAAGCGCGTCGTGGAGGAACTGAGAACATGAAGAGCGATATGGGCGCCATCGAACCGTACGAGCCAAAGGTCGTGGCTTTCTGCTGTAGGTACTGTGCGTACACCGCCGCCGACCTGACCGGGTCGTTGCGGCTGGAGTACGCGCCGAACGTGCGGGTGGTGCATGTTCTCTGCTCGGGGAGGATCGACGCGGTGTTCTTACTGAAGGCCTTCGAGGACGGGGCCGACGCCGTCTACGTGGCGGGCTGCAACCTCGGCGACTGCCACTTTCAGCAGGGCAACCTCTCGGCAATCCGCACCGTGGCCTACGCCAAACACCTCTTGGCCGAGATCGGCTTGGAGCCGGAGCGACTGGAGTTCTTCCACATCGCGGCCTCGGAAGGGCCGCTGTTTGCCCGGCGGGCCGACGAGATGACCGAGCGGGCCCGCCGGCTGGGACCCAACCCGCTCCGCAAGACCATAAAGCAGCGGGCCGGCGGTAAGCTGGCCCGAGACCCGGACGCCCATCCGCCGCTGCCGGAGGCGAAGCTGGGCCGGCTGATCCGGCACGCCGAACGAGTGGAGGAGTTGAAGACATGAAGAGTGACAGCAGGCTGGAACGATTACTTCAAGCCGGCCAGTTCGTCGTCACTGGCGAGTGCGGTCCTCCTAAAGGGGCAGACGTCGACAAGGTCAAGCGGAAAGCTGAGTTCCTCGCCGGCCACGTGGACGCGGTCAACGTCACGGACAACCAGACCGCCATCGTTCGCATGTCGAGTATCGGGGCCAGCGCGCTGCTTGTGCAGATGGGCATGGAGCCGGTGATGCAGATGGTCTGCCGCGACCGCAACCGCATCGCCATGCAGAGCGACATCTTCGGCGCCTATGCCCTGGGCATCCGCAACATGCTGTGCCTGTCGGGCGACCACCAGAAGTTCGGCAACCATGCCGGGGCCAAGAACGTCTATGACGTCGACTCCATCCAGCTTATTGACATGGTCCGCCGCATGCGCGACGAGGGCAAGGTCGCCAGCGGTGACGAAATCGACGGTGTGCCCCGAATGTTCATCGGCGCCGCGGCCAACCCGTTTGGCGACCCGTTCGAGTTTCGCGTGACCCGACTGGCCAAGAAGATCGCGGCCGGTGTGGACTTCATCCAGACCCAGTGCATCTACAACATGGACAAGTTCAAGGCCTGGATGCGCCAAGTGGTCGACCAGGGCCTCGACCAGAAGGTACACATCCTGGCCGGCGTCACGCCGTTGAAGTCGCTGGGTATGGCCCGCTACATGGCTAAGAACGTGTCCGGCATTGAGGTGCCCGACGCCTTAATCAAGCGGATCAAGGGGATCCCCAAGGAGAACCGCGCGCAGGCGGGTATCCAGATCTGCATCGAGCAGATCCAACAGTTGCGCGAAACCCCCGGAGTTCACGGCATCCACCTGATGGCCATTGAGTGGGAGCAGAAAGTCCGCGAGATCGTGGAGGGCGCGGGCCTGTCCCCACGCCCCGGCTAGTGGAAAGTAAACATCTCTTCTCCTTTCGATCTGTCGGATGATCCTTTCATTCATCACTACTTGTTCGAAGGCGGACGACGGACCCGTCTATTGTGGAGACGAAGACGCCCACACCGGTCAGGGCCATGCCGTCCAGCACGGGCGGAGCGGGAAGCAGGCATGCGGCCCTTTTCGAGCCGTCTTCGCGCGAAG
>JABMRP010000995.1 GCA_013202535.1 Planctomycetota bacterium | reverse complement strand
TACGGGACCGTGCCGGCCGCAACGGCCGCGCCAGTCGACTTCTTCAGAAAATCGCGGCGGGTCGACTTCGATTGGCTCATCGAGAGGCTCCTTGCAAATGGGGCGGGAAACTTGGACCGTCGGGGCCGCAACCCCGCGGAGATGGTTCGCCGCCATTGTAGCACTTGAAGCCGCTCGCCGCAAAGTGTTCCCCGAACGCTTGCAATGCAATACCTTGCGGGGGATGATAGGGGGCTGTCAACATAGAACCAAATACCGGGCACGAGTACCCGGGCTAAACACTTGGGAGACATACCATGAGGACACTATTTCGAAGCCTGACCGGTTTGATCGCGCTGACATGCGTTTTGCCGACATGGAGTGAAGCGGCTGGTCCCGTTCTGGTGATACCGGCGGCGGACGTGACGCTGACCGTGACCACCGATCTGCCCGAGTCGGCCGCCATCAAAAAGGCCGGAGCCTGTGAACTGACCGAAGAAGGCGCCGCCGACGTGCGTATCGTCGGCCAGTTAATTCCCGCGATCGCCGAAGACGGCACGGCGAAGAAGGACCGATTCGCCTTGCTGGCCGCTATCCCGCCACGTGCCGGCGCGGAGAAGGATCGCCGCTTTCGCGTGCGACCGGTCGAGGCAAGCAAGAAGGACGCCTTCCACGTCGACGACGTCGAACAGACGACGCTCAAGGTTTCCGACGGCGGCTCGCCCGTGTTTGCATACAACTACCGAACGATCGACGGCAAGCACGTTCCCGACGGCGATCACCGCAAGTATCGCACGGGCTACATCCATCCGGTCTGGGGGCTCGACGGCGCGGTGATCACCGACGATTTTCCCCAGGATCATTTCCATCACCACGGCATCTTCTGGTCGTGGCCCTATATCGGAATCGACGGCAAGGAATACGACTCGTGGGAGAACCGCCACTTCCAGCCCAAGTACGTCCGCTGGATCACCAGCCAGGCCGGGCTGCGGTCGGCCGTGTTGGCGGTCGAAAACGGCTGGTTCCTGGGCACCCGAAAGGTGATGATCGAACGCGTGTGGATGCGAACCTACAAGGCGGCCGACGACACCCGGGTGATCGATCTCGATTTCTTCTGGACACCGGTCGACCGGCCCGTCTCGCTCCGCGGCCGCGGCGGCAAGAGCTACGGGGGGCTCACCCTCCGGGCAAACGTCTGGCCGCGCAAAGACGCGATCATCACCACACCCCAGGGTGCCACGCCGCACGTTGGCGACAGTCTTGCCACCAGCACCGATCTGGTGAACACGCCGCTACCCTGGGCCGATATCAGTTCGGAGTTTCCCGGCGGATCGGGCCGTAGCGGCGTGGCCTTCATGGTCCATCCCGAACATCCCGATTTCCCGCCAACCTGGCTTACTCGCCATTACGGTCCGCTGTGTGTCGGTTGGCCGGGCATCCAGGGCAAGACGTTCGAGCCGGGCAAACCCTTTTGGATCGGCTATCGCGTGCTGATCCACAAAGGCGAGTTGGACGTCGCCGCACTGGAAAAACAATACCAAGGCTACACCGCCGCTACCAAAACCCACTGGGAGGAGTAACCACCCATGCGCAACACCAAACACGCTCTGTTTCATCGTCCATTGTGGATAACCGCCCTCGTGGTCCTCGCCGGCCTTTGCGCCGTCTCCTCCACGCCGGCGGCCGAGAAGCCGAATGTCATTGTCATCTTTTGCGACGATCTGGGGTATGGCGACCTGGGCTGTTTCGGATCGACCAAAATCCGCACGCCCGCGGTGGATCGCATGGCCGAGGAGGGCATCCGGCTGACCAGCTTCTACTCGACCAGCGGCGTCTGCTCGCCCAGCCGATCGAGCCTGATGACCGGCTGCTATCCGCGGCGGGTCAACCTGCACCAGAACGATCGGAACCTCTGCGTGCTGTTTGCCGCCGATCACAAGGGGCTCAACCCCCGGGAAACGACCGTTGCCGAGGTGATGAAACGGCAGGGATACGCGACGAAGTGTATCGGCAAATGGCACCTGGGCGACCAGCCGGAGTTTCTGCCGACGCGTCAGGGATTCGATTCGTACTTCGGCATCCCCTACAGCAACGACATGGGCAGTAAGAAGATCCCGTTGCCGCTGTTGCGCGACGATAAGGTACACGAAGCGCCCGTTTCCCAGGTCACGCTGACCAAGCGATACACGGAGGAGGCGATCGGGTTCATCGAGGCCAATCGCAACAAACCGTTCTTCCTTTACCTGCCGCACACCTTCCCCCACGTGCCCCTGTTTGCCAGCGAAGCATTCGCCGGCAAGTCGCAAGGGGGCAAGTACGGCGACGCGGTCGAGGAGATCGACTGGTCGACCGGCGAAATTCTGGGGGCACTGAAGCGGCTGGACCTGGACGACCGGACGCTGGTCGTGTTTACCTCCGACAACGGCGCGTCGACCGGCAGCAATTTGCCACTGCGGGGTAAGAAAGGAAGCACCGACGAAGGCGGCATGCGGGTTCCTTGCGTGGTCCGCTGGCCGGGCAAGATCGCCCCGGGCACGACGTGCGACGCGGTGACCTCGACGATCGACCTCTTGCCGAGCCTCGCCGCCCTGGTCGGAGCGAAGCTGCCCGAGGGACGGATTCTCGACGGTCGCGACATTGGGCCCCTGTTGGCCGGCGAAAAAGACGCCGTCTCGCCGCACGAGGCCTTTTACTATTACCAGATGGATCAGCTCCAGGCGGTCCGATCGGGCAAGTGGAAACTCTGCCTGGCCATGGAGGATAAGAAGAAGAATTGGGGCAAACCTCTCGGCAAGTCGCCCTTGAAGCTGTTCGATCTGGATGCCGATATCCACGAGGACAACGATCTCTCGGCGCAAAATCCGGAGGTCGTCAAACGGCTGCAAGCCTTGGCCGATGCCGCCCGAGAAGATCTGGGCGACGTTGGCCGAGCCGGCAAAGGCCAGCGACGGGCCGGTTGGGTGGAGAATCCGACGCCGCAGTTGCTTGAGAAGGAGTAAATACGCCGTGTCGTCAAGCATTCAGATTCTCTTGAAATCCGTTCCACCACTGGTCCTGCTCACCGGTTTGATTTCCGCCGTCGCGTTTGGCGATATGACGGCGGATTCGCCGGTGACGTTTCCCGAGCGGGGGGCGCTGCCCAGTAAGTTTCCTCCCGACCGGCCGTCCCGGCAGCGCGAGACGCCCGAGGAGGGTTACTATATCTTCACCACGCCCGAGCGGACTTTGGAACAGATCGCGAAGATCCAGGCGGAAATGCCGCCGGGTACGTGTACTGTGCCGAAAGCCGATTGGTCGCGATTGCCGCGCACGCGGCGTATCTTGAGCGAGGGGGGCGATCTGCACTTGCTGGCCATGGGTGACAGTATTGTCAACGACACGATGCGGTCCGCTTGGGTGGCCAAGCTGCAAGAATCCTACCCCAAGGCCGCCATTCGGGCCACCGTCTACGTGCGCGGCGGAGGTGCCTGCCGCCATTACATGGAAGAGGACCGCGTGGCGAAACACGTCGTGCCGCGAAAGCCGGATCTGGTCTTCATCGGCGGTATTAGTCAAGGCGCCGAGATCGAAAACATCCGCGCCGTGATCCGGCAGTTGCGTGCCGCCCTGCCCGATGTGGAAATCCTGCTGGCCACCGGCGTC
>JABMRP010000994.1 GCA_013202535.1 Planctomycetota bacterium | reverse complement strand
TATCCCATCGCCAAGGAGTCGGCCACCCGTTCCATCAATTTGGCTCGAACGTCTTCCTCTTCGATTTCGCTGATCTCGCTCCACAGGGCTCGGGCGAGGTCGGAGAAGTTCGATCCGGTCAGCCGGAGCCCCTTGTCCGAGAGTCGGTAGCGGTGCCTGGGACGACCGCGCTGGCCGCGGACGACTTCACGTTCGACCATACCTCGGCCCATCAATCGGGCTAGTCGCTGGCGAACCGCCGTTGGGGTCACCTCCATCGTCCCGGCCAGACCGCTGATATCCAACGGTCCACCGTTGCGCAACAAGTCGAGCAAATCGCTGTCCGATGTCGGTGCCACAATGCTCATCGCGAGGCCTCTCCTGACGACTGAGTGTTCGCCCGTTGGTTGACTCAAGGGAATCCTAGGCTGTTATCGCATTTTTGACAAGAGAAACTATCAAAAAGTTTTCCGATTACCCGAAAATAGGCGCAAACTGTTGACAAATAGGACCTTCTCCGGCTAGAAGGGGTACCAGTCGGAGCAGGGACACATGATTTGACCGTCGCCTGGGGCAACCGGACACTCACCTCACCCCCCGAAAAGGCCGCTAAACCCCATGACTGGTCGCGATTGCTTCCGCCGTTTCGTCGCATCCCTGGTGGTTACCTGTCTTCTGCCCGTGCTGGCGGCATCGGCCGACGCCGCGGAGAAAGCACCGGCGGAAACGGCCACGGGCACCGAAGCCGAAAAGGGGGATGCGCAAGCCACCCCAACCGAGCCAGTCGGCTGGGAGGCCGAGGCCGACGGGTTCTTCGGCGAGTATCTTGTCACACCTCTCTGGACGGTCTTGTTCTTCGACTTCTGGACCGACCGTTGGTTGGGCAGCAGTGTACCGCTAGTCGTTTTCTGGCTGTTGATTGGGGCGACTTTCTTTACGCTACGGATGGGATTCATCAACTTCCGCGGGTTTTGGCATGGCATCCAACTCATCCGCGGCAAGTACGACAATCCGGACGAACCGGGCGAAGTCTCCCATTTCCAGGCCCTGGCGTCGGCCCTGTCGGCCACCATCGGCTTAGGCAACATCGCCGGCGTGGCGATCGCGGTTGGCCTGGGAGGCCCGGGAGCAATTTTCTGGATGATCGTGGCCGGCTTCCTGGGCATGAGCAGCAAGTTCGCCGAGTGCAGCCTCGCGCAGATGTACCGCAAGGTGGCTCCCGACGGCACGGTTTCCGGCGGGCCGATGCGTTATCTGCACCAGGGGCTCAAGGAGATCAACATCGGACCGTTGAACTTGGGTGGCCTGGGGGCCGTGCTGGCCGTGCTCTTTGCCCTGGTCTGCATGGGCGGATCCTTCGGCGGCGGCTGTGCGTTTCAAGTGAGCCAGTCGCTGGGACCCATTCGCGACAAGGTTCCGTTTCTTCAGGGTAACGAGTGGATTTACGGTGTGGTGATGGCCGTGCTGGTGGGGTTGGTCATTATCGGCGGCATTCGGCGGATCGCGGCCACGGCCGAGAAGATCGTGCCCACGATGTGTATCATATATGTCATCACGTCGATCTACATCCTGGCAGTCCACCATGACAAAATCCTCGGGGCCTTTGAGTTGATCTTCAACGGCGCCTTCACGCCCCAGAGCGTCAAGGGGGGAATCCTCGGTGTCATGGTCATCGGCATCAAGCGAGCGGCTTTTTCCAACGAGGCGGGGATCGGCTCGGCGGCCATCGCCCATGCGGCGGCCAAGACCGAGGAACCGATTCGCGAGGGAATCGTTGCCTCCTTGGGGCCGTTTATCGACACGGTCGTCATCTGCACCATGACCGGCTTGGTGATCGTCATCACTGGGGCCTACGACAATCCCCTCTACGAGCCGTTGATTAAGGGCGACAAGGGAGCCGCTCTTACGTCGGAGGCCTTCGGTAGCGTGGTTTGGTGGTTCCCCTATATCCTCTGCCTGGCCGTCTTCCTCTTCGCCTACTCGACGATGATCTCCTGGTCGTACTACGGCGAGCGGTGCTGGTCGTACCTGACCGGCGGCCGCGGATCGCTGATCTACAAACTGCTCTTTCTCGGGTTCGTCGTCCTGGGGTCCGTGGTCACGGCCACCAACGTCAAGGATTTCTCAGACCTAATGATCCTTTCCATGGCCTTTCCCAATATCCTGGGCGTCATGCTCCTCAGCGGCAGGATCCGCAAAGCGCTGGACGTTTACTGGAATCGTTACAAGGCGGGAGAGTTCAAGACACATGAGGGCTGATCGATGACCTGGTTACCACGCCAAAACGTCGTTGTGCCGATCGATTTCTCGGACGATTCGTTCGCCGCGCTGGAAACGGCCCGCGAAATGGTCGCCGAGGCGTCCGATCTGCACGTCATCCACGTGCTGCCCGTGTTGGAACCGGCCGAGCCGGGCATCATCTGGCACACGATCGACGACGACAGCCGCAGCCAACACGCCCAGGACGCGCTGGAGCGGGAACTGAGCAAGCGGTCGGCGGACGGCCTGCGGGTCGTCGTGCGGTTCGGCGATCCGGGCCACGAGGTGGTCCAGTACGCCGAGCAGGCCGGCGCCGAACTGGTTGTCCTTTCCTGCAAGGGTCGAAGCGCATTGACCCGGCTGCTGATCGGATCGGTCGCCGAGCGCATCGTCCGTCTGGCCCACTGTCCCGTATTGGTGTTGAAACGTTAAACCTATGCTAGTTCTCAGTGCGGAAGACGTGCGGCGTGCCTTGCCGATGGACGCGGCGATCGAGGCGATGAAGCGGGCGTTTGCCGCGTTGTCGGCCGGTCGGGCGGACGTACCGCTACGGATCCACCTTTCGATTCCGAAGCACGACGGCGTGAGCCTGATCATGCCCTCGCTGGTGGGTGGCGAAGACAAAGACGGCGGCGCGAAGCGTTCGCTGGCGGTGAAAGTTATTTCGCTGTTTCCCGGCAACGCGAGTCGCGGTTTGGCGCGAATTCAGGCGGCCGTGTTGGCCATCGATGCCGAGACGGGCCGGCCCGAGGCGCTGTTGGAAGGGGCCGCGCTGACGGCCATTCGCACCGGAGCCGCCTCCGGCGCAGCGACCGATCTGTTGGCCCGGGAGGACGCCCGTACGGCCGCCGTGTTTGGCGCGGGGGTGCAAGCGCGAACGCAGTTGGAGGCCGTTTGCACCGCCCGATCGATCGACACCGCCTGGGTCTACAGCCCCGTGCCCGGCGAGGGAGAGACCTTCGCTCGGGAGATGGCCGGCGTAGGACCCATTCCCACCGATCTCCGGGCGGCTTCTTCTCCGCGCGAAGCGGTCGCCGAGGCGGACATCGTCTGCACGGCCACCGTCTCCAGTACGCCGGTCTTCGACGACGCCGATTTGAAGCCGGGCGTTCACGTCAATGCGATCGGATCCTACCAGGAACACGTCCAGGAGATTCCCTCCGCGACGGTCGCCCGGGCGGTGGTCGTGGTCGACAGTCGCGAGGCGGCCCTTTCCGAGACGGGCGACCTGATCCAACCGATCCGCCAGGGGCTCTTTACTCCCGAGGGCATCCACGCCGAACTGGGCGAGTTGGTCGCCGGCAAGCGTCCGGGGCGAACGTCGGCCGAGCAATGCACGTTCTTCAAGGCCGTCGGCGTGGCCGTACAAGATACCGTGGCCGCGCAAGTGGCCCTGGACGGTGCGCGGCAGTTGGGCCTCGGTTGCCAGGCACCCTGGTAGGCATCCACCCCATCACCTCGTGCGTGACAGACGACTTGAAACATCAACGGTTGCAACACACAGGAGGAACCTGCCATGACCCACGCCATCGACCGGCGCCGTTTTCTTGCCCTCTCTGCTGGTGGAACTCTGCTGGCGGCCGGCGGCCGAATGTCGGCGGCCGAGCGGGACGACGCGCCGTCCGACCCGAAACAGGTTGTCGTCAAGGTGGCCGACGCGGTGGTGCGAGATTTCCCCAAACCGCCGCAATTCAACTGGGGCGAGGGGGTCATGCTGACCGGTATGATGCGGGCGTATCGGCTCACCGGCAAGGAAGCGTACTTGAAGTTCGTCCGCAACTTCGCCGACCATCACCACAAAGCGGGCATCGTACCGACGCTGCGGAAGCGAGGTTACTGCGGCCATTGGGGTCCCGGTTTTCCGATGCTCATGCTCTACGAACAGACCCGCGATCGACGGCATCTCGAACTGGCCGAGCAGGTCAACGAGTTCATGATGAACGATGCCGAGCGGACCGAGGACGGCGGGCTGAGCCACTTCAACGGCAAACCGCAACTCTGGGTCGACACGCTCGACATGTGCTGCCCGGT
>JABMRP010000993.1 GCA_013202535.1 Planctomycetota bacterium | reverse complement strand
GTCGAAAGCCTGGTCTTGAAGTGGTTGGGGCGCTTGCCAACGGTGCCTGTCCCCTGTTTCGGACGGGCCATTCGCAAGCACCGTAAAAAAGGGGACAGGCACCTCGCGGCAACCTTTTTCCCGAAGACTTGCCGCGTGTTGGGCTCGGAGCCAGTCCCCGTTTTTCACTCCCATGTACAGTTTAACTTCAACAACCAACAACGGATAGCCGAATGAAATCGATCAAGAAACTTCCCGCCCGGGACCGTGTTAAACAGGCCGATTGCTGGGATCTTGGCAGTTTGTTTCCCGACGACGGAGCCTGGGAGAAGGCCTTTGGGAAATGGACCCGGCAGATCGAGGGATACGCAAAGTTTCAGGGCACACTGTCCGCCGATGTTGCCACGCTCGCCTCCTGCTTGAAGTTTGATTCCCGAGCGGATCGGGCCGGCGAACAGTTGGGAACCTACGCCTTCCTGAAGACGGCCGAGGACGCCGCCAATAGCACGTATCAGCGGATGCTCGGGCGATTCCAGAACGTCGCCAGCCGGGCCGGGCAACTGGCCAGCTTTATTCGCCCCGAAATCCTCGCCATGCCCGCGGCCAAACTGAAAAAATGGCTCGCCGACCGGCGATTGGCCCGCTATCGCCTCATGCTCGAGCGGCTCGTGCGCCAAAAGCCACACACGCTGGGCAAGAAGGAAGAGCGTCTGCTGGCCATGCAGTCGGAGATGGCCCAAGCGGCCGGTCAGGCGTTTCGCCAGCTCAACGACGCCGATCTGAAATTCCCGCCGATCAAGGACGAGAAGGGGCAATGGATCGAGTTGAGCCACGCCACCTTCGGCACACTCCTGCACTCGCCCAATCGCGCGGTGCGGAAGAAGGCCTTCGACCGCTACTACGAGCAGTTTGCGGCCCATGAAAACACGCTGACGGCCACGTTGAGCGGCTCGATTCAGCGCGACGTCTACTACGCCCGGGCGCGCAATTTCCCCAGCGCGTTGGACGCGGCCCTGTTTCCCGACCGCGTGCCGACCAGCGTGTACGACAACCTGATCGATTCAGTCCACCGCCATCTGCCGGCCGTGTTTCGCTATTACGACTTGCGCCGGCGGAAGATGCGGCTGCGCGACATTCATCAATACGACACGTACGTGCCGATCCTCAGCGATCTGAAAACCCGGCATACCTGGAATCAGGCCGTGCGGCTGGTGATCGACGCCTTGGAGCCGCTGGGTAGCGAGTATTGCGGCGCCATGGAAGAGGGGCTGACGGGCCGCTGGTGCGACCGGTACGAGAATCGGGGGAAACAGAGCGGGGCCTTCAGTTGCGGTAGCTTCGACGGCAATCCGTACATCCTGATGAACTACCAGCCGGACGTACTGGAACACGTCTTCACCCTGGCCCACGAGGCGGGCCACTCGATGCACAGTTGCTACTCCGCCCGCAGCCAGCCTTACGAATACTACGACTACACGATCTTCGTCGCCGAGGTGGCCAGCACGTTCAACGAACAGCTTCTGAGCAAGCACCTCATGGATCGGGCCTCCGACCCGCGCCAAAGGGCCTTCTTGATCAACCGCCAGATCGACGCCATCCGCGGTACGATTATCCGGCAGACGATGTTCGCCGAATTCGAGAAGATCACGCACGCGCTGGCCGAGTCGGGCGAACCGCTCACCGTCGACCGGTTCAAGGGCGTCTACGGCGATCTGCTCGGGCAGTACTTCGGTCCCGACTTCGTACTCGACGAGCAACTCAACCTGGAGTGCTTCCGCATTCCGCATTTCTATCGGGCGTTTTACGTCTACAAGTACGCCACCGGCCTCTCGGCGGCCATCGCCCTGTCCCAGCGAGTGACCGAGGGCGGACCGCGGGAGTTGAAAGACTACCTCGACTTCCTCTCCGGCGGCTGCTCCAAGGATCCGCTCGATCTGCTCCGCGGCGCGGGCGTCGACATGGAGCAACCGGCCCCCGTCGACACGGCCCTAGCCCACTTCGGCCGGCTGGTCGAGGAGTTGGAAGAGTTGCTGTAGGGGTCGCTGGACGGCAATCGTTTAACGCCCAGCCGAAGGCGCCGGCTGTCGTAGCGTTTCACCGCCACAAGAGCCGGCGCCTTCGGC
>JABMRP010000992.1 GCA_013202535.1 Planctomycetota bacterium | reverse complement strand
CTTGCCCGCCCTTGTTTTCCGGGGATTCAGCAAGGGCGGGCAAGCCGCCCATGGCACCCATGTTACTTTTTCAACGGGCGACTAAACGCTGTCACACTCAACGAAGATCGCCATGAAACGTTCATCCCGGCTCGCGCTGGTCGTTGCTTCGCTGGCTCTCGTATTGCAGTCGACCGCGAGCACCGCGGCGGCCGAATCGGCCCGGCGCCCCAATCTCGTGTTCGTTTTCCCCGACCAGATGCGGGGCCAGGCGATGGGCTTCCTCGGACAGGAGCCGGTGGTCACGCCCAATCTCGATCGATTTGCCCAACAGTCGCTCGTCTTGACCCAGGCGGTGAGCAACTATCCGGTGTGCAGCCCCTATCGGGCGATGCTCATGACGGGCAAGTACCCACACGCCAACGGGGTGCTGAGCAACTGCACTTCGCGGACCGCCGCTTTCGACAACCAGCTTCGCCAGACCGATCGCTGCTGGTCCGACGTCTTGGCCGACCGGGGCTACAGCCTGGGGTATATCGGCAAATGGCACCTCGACGCGCCGCACAAGCCGTACGTCGAGAGCTACAACAACTCGGAGAAGTTTGCCTGGAACGAATGGTGTCCGCCCGAGCGACGCCACGGGTTCGACTTCTGGTACGCCTACGGCACGTTCGACCGGCATCTGACGCCCGAGTATTGGTCGACCGACATGAAGCGTCATGAGCGCGTGAAGGTCCAGCAATGGGGACCGGAACACGAGACCGACCTGGCGATCAAGTACATCACCAACGCCGGGGGCACGTATCGCAAGCCGGATCGGCCCTTTGCGCTGGTCATGTCGATGAACCCGCCGCATACGCCGTATCAGCTCGTACCCAAGAAGTATCTGGTTCCGTACGCCGATAAAACGACCGAGCAACTCATCACCCGCGACAACGTCAATCTCCAGGGCGACTCGCGTGGTGCGAAAATAGCACGGGCGCAGATCAAAAACTACTTCGCTATGATCACCGGCGTCGACGATCAGTTCGGCCGCATTCTTCGCGCGTTGGCCGAGGCGGGGCTCGATAAGGACACGATCGTCGTCTTCACGTCCGACCACGGCAACTGCCTGGGCAGCCACGATCATAGCACGAAGAACGTGCATTACGAGGAGTCGCTGATCGTTCCGTTTCTGATCCGCTGGCCGGGCAACATCGCCCCGCGCCGCGACGATCTGCTGCTCTCGACCCCGGACATCTACCCCACGCTGTTGGATCTCATGGGCCTCAAGGCCGACATTCCCGCGACGGTTGGAGGAGTGAGCCACGCGCAGCTCTTCCGCACCGGCAACGGTCCGCGTCCCAGTTCGGCCATGTATCTATGGATCCCTCCCGAGCGCCCCGAGTTGGGCCGCCGCGGCGTGCGCACGGACCGCTATACCCTAATGATCGAAAAAACGCCCGACGCCCCGCCTCGCCATACGCTGCACGACAACCGCGATGATCCGTTTCAACTGCAGAACCTCGCCGACGAGCAACCCGAGTTGGTTGATCGGTTGACGCGCGAGGAGTTGGTTCCGTGGTTGAAGAAGACCCGCGATCCTTGGTTGGGCGAGAAGGGGAAGTAGTGCCGCGCCGGGCGAAGGTCTCCCGACCTCGCCCAAATCGCCGACCGCAGGTCTCCCTCCGGTGCGAACCGTGGAGAAAAGCGTTAAAATGGACTCCGGTTTCCTTCTTTCACTCAACAGAACCCACCTCGTTTACAGGAGTGTCCCCATGGCCAAAACGTACCTGTCTCTACAGCAGAGCGAAGGATATATCGTTCTGGCGGCGGCAAAGATCTATGCCGCTTATGTAGGCTCTGACCGGTTCGAGGAAGCACAGGAAGAGGCCTATATGGAGAAGTCGATTCGAGACGCCATTCGCATCGCCAAGACAGTCGACGCCGCGATCATCGCGGAGGGCGAGATGGACGCATGATTGTCAGGAGTGGGATCAGACCGCAACTCAATCAACCTGGTAGCGTTCGACCTTGGCCCGGTCGACTTCCACACCCAGCCCCGGTGACTGGGGCACCGCGATCATCCCGTTGACGATCTCCAGGGAGTCGGTCAGCACGTCGTCTTGCAGTTGGCCGTAGCGCGATTCATTGCCCGAGGAAAAGCTCGCCGTGGAGGCGGCCAGATGGAGCATGGCCGCGGTGGCCACGCCCAGCCAACCGGCACCGCCCAACAACACGCTGATGCCGGCCGCGCTAGCCACGGCCGCGCACCGCCGTGCCGCGGTCATCCCGCCGACCGCTTGCGGATCGAGCGACAGAAACGGCGCCGCATGGCACCGGGCCGCCGCCATCACGTCGGCCGGTCCGGCAATGCCGCGAGAGACGGCCAGCGGCACACTCGTCTGCCGGCCCAGCGAGGCGATCTGATCCAACTTGCAGGAAGCCAACGGGTCGAGAAAACACTGCGGCGGATCAACCTCAAGTTGCCGGCAGAGATCGCGGGCGCCGTCCAACTCGTATTGCGCGGCGCCGTCCAATCGGAGTTCCACGCCGTCGCCCACGCTCTGCCGAACGGCCGCCAGCACCCGCAGGTCGGTCTCGGCGCATCCGCTGGAGACGATGACCTGGGCGTGGAACCCCTGCTCGGCCAACTCATGGGCCAGAACCCCGATCTGCTGGGGCGAATCGCCGCTGAGGCGGGCGGCCAGCGGCACCCATTTGCGATACTCGCCGCCGAAGAGTTGGCAGACGGGCAATCCGGCAAAGCGGCCGATCAGGTCCCAGGAGGCCATCTCGACGGCCGATCGCAAGGTCGCATCGCGCAGCGACTCCAACTGGAGCAGTTCCTCGACGTCGAACACGCTGCGGCCGACCAGAGTCGGGGCCAGCGCATCGCGCCAAGCCGCCCCTTGCCATGCCGCCCGCTGGCTCAGCGCCTCGCCCCAGCCTTCCAGTCCCGACTCGGTCAGCAACCGAACCAACAGCGATCGCACGGGCACACCCGTGTCGCTTTGGGGAATCTCGACGAGATAGAATTCCAGGTCGCTAACGATCAAGGGGGCATTCTCAACTCTTGGGGCAACGGGAAACGGACCTGCTCCCGATTGGTGACGTGTGTTTCCACCGTAGCAGAAAATTGCTCCCGAAGAAAGTCGACACACCGCTCGACCACCGTCTCCGGGGCGCTGGCCCCGGCGGTGATCAGAACCGTCTCGTTGCCGACGAACCAATCGCGGCGAATATCCTCGGGACCGTCGATCAAATGAGCCGGCACCCCCTGACCGGCCCCCAACTCGGCCAGGCGCAGGCTATTGGAACTGTTCTGACTGCCTACCACCAACACGACGTCGGTCTCTTGGGCCAACAGCCGCACTGCCTGTTGGCGGTTCTGCGTGGCAAAGCAGATATCCTCCTTGCGGGGGCCCACCGCCTCGGGGAACCGCGCCTTCAGTCGCTGAATAATTCGTGCCGCATCCTCGATCGACAGGGTGGTTTGAGTGAGATAGGCTACCATGGCGGGGTTTTCGACCTCCAGACACTCGATGTCCGCGACGGTCTGAACCAGCCGGATCGCCTCGGGCGCTTCCCCCATCGTGCCCACGACTTCATCGTGTCCGGCGTGGCCGATCAGCACGACCGTGTATCCGTCGGCGGCGTAGCGGATCGCCTCGCGATGCACTTTGGTAACCAGCGGACAGGTGGCGTCGATGGTACGCAGCCCTCGATCGGCGGCTTGACGGCGCACGGTCGGCGAAACACCATGGGCGGAATAGAGTAGATGGGCGCCTTCGGGCACATCGGCCAGGTCGTCGACAAACACGACGCCCAGCGAGCCGAATCGCTCGACCACCCAGGTGTTATGCACGATCTCGTGATACACGTAGAGCGGAGTCCCGAACCGCTCGATGGCGAATTCGAGGCTCTCGATCGCCATGTTGACCCCGGCACAGAAGCCCCGGGGGCTGGCCAAAACAATGCGCATGGTGTGCCTCATCTACCCGAATCTTCCCGAAACCATCATAATACGGGCTGCCCTGCCGCGACGGAAGGCAGCCGGTGAGCTTGACTTGAGGATGTGAAATCTCCCATGGACTCTACTGCGTTTGAAACCGCGCTTGCGGCATTCGGCCCGGACGCCGCCGACGGTCCGCCCCCTTCGGTGCGTGCCGCGCGCCGCTATTGCCGGCGACTGGCTCGGGGACACTACGAGAATTTTACCGTGGTCAGCCGGATATTTCCCGGGCATCTGCGGCAGCATTTGTGTAATATCTACGCCTATTGCCGCTGGGCCGACGATCTGGCCGACTGTCCGGGCGATCCCCAGCGGAGCCTGGAATTGTTGGATTGGTGGGAGGGACAGCTTCGCGAGTGCTGCG
>JABMRP010000991.1 GCA_013202535.1 Planctomycetota bacterium | reverse complement strand
TGCCAGGAGTTGTAGTTGAAATGGTAGTCCGCGTGCCAAGGCGTGGCATCGGTGGCCAGCGGCGGCATCAGACCCGGGGGCGCCGCGCCGGGGCGGGAGATGGTTCGAGCAAAATACAGAATGCGATACCACCACCGCTGCATATCCTGATCCGCCAGCTCAATCCCGCTGCGCGACCAGAACTCGTGCCACGAGCGTTCGTGCTCGGCGATCAGATCGGCTTCCTCTTCCGCAAGGGTCTTCCTGGCCAGGGCAATGGCGCTTTGGCGCACATCGCCCGATTTGATGTCGAACGACGTCACGACGGACACCGCCTTCAGATCTCCCCGGCCGGCAACGGCCAGAGCGTACTCCATCCCCGCATAATCCAGATCACCCGGCAGTTTCATGTGCAGCCAGGCAATGCCGTCGGTCTGGCCGGTCACCGCATCGGGGAGAGTCGCCGCCGAGATCGGTTCCAGGACGACCGGCTCGGCGGTCTGGATCAGAACCACGTTACGGTCCGCCAGGATGCGGATCTTCGTCGCCGACGTTTCGGATGAATGGACGGTGGCCACGGCGCGCCGCAAGTCGAGAACGGCTTGCATTGACGCGGCGGTCGGGAATTGGATTTCGGTTTTCCCATCGCCCCCGGAGAGATAAATCGCATCGAGTTGATTCTCGGCCGTTTTCCCGTCGGCGGTCTGAGTATACACTTCCACCTGCCCGACGGCCTGCGCCGCGAATTCCAGTTTAACGTCTTCCGCCGTGGTCGGTGATTTCTTCCATCCAGAGGCCAGGATGTTTTGGCCGTCCTTGTCGTAGACGTTGACATAAACCAAGGCATTGGCCGAGCCCGTGATCTTCAGGTGCAACGCCGATGCGTCGACGGCACGGGATAACGTGGCCCGGTAGCCGGTCGAGGACCCCGCGGCGCCGCCGACTTGCATCGTGGCGCTCGCCCGGTCGGCTGCCGATTCAAACTGATGCTTTGCGGCGCTGCGGATACAGGTCCACCTCACCCCGCTCTTGGGCGTCATCGGGCCCAGTCGCAGGGCGGCCGCACAACGGGGTTGCGGATAGGGACGGCTGTAGCTGGGCGGCGCGCTCTTCGCGCCCGAGACCGTGTTGTTGGGTATATCCACTTTGGGCATCGGCGGATCCCCCGAGGTGTCGACCCGGGCGTCCCAAATGTCGTTCTTCGTAACCCGCAGGTAAAGGCCGCCGTCCTTTTCCCAGACGATGCCGTAAAGATCTCCGTTGCCCAGGATCAGGCTTTCGCTCTGCCCGGAGGCCATGGAAGAGAGCGCGACATTGGCATCCTCAAGCGCCGCCTCGAAGGGGATGTCGGCATTCGTTTCCCCCCATGCCGCGTCGGCACCCGAAATGATCGACGCCAGCATAGCGGCGGGAATCAAGAGTCTCATCATGGTATCGTTTCCTTTGCGTTATTGCAGCCATTCGTTATCCCGCCACTGAACCTACCCGACAGCCGCCCACTTGTCAAAAACGCGGCCTGTTTTCCATTCATTTTCCGTTAACATTCATCGGGCAATCGCTTTGTCGGCAGTCGATTCGCCGGTCCGGCGGCGTTCCTGTTGCTCGGGCGACACCACGCACATTCCTGTCAACTCGCTACCCGCCTCGCCCGCCATGGGATAGAATAGAACATTCCAACCCAAACTCGACACGCCCGATCTTCCCTGGAAAAGACGGCCCGAAACCTGCTCGCCTTGACCCGCGTAACCGGGAGAAACGCCCAATGAGATTCCAACCTTTGTGCGGAGCAGCCATGACCGCTCTATTGTGCTTTTCCGCTTGGTTGCCGTTGGCCTGTGCGGCTGAAGCGGCGAAGCCCAACTTCCTCTTCATCCTCGCCGACGACGTCACGTACAACGACCTCGGATGTTTCGGCGGCAAGAACGTGAAGACGCCGAACATCGACCGGTTGGCGAGCCAGGGGATGCGGTTCACCCGGGCTTACTGTGCCATGTCCATGTGCGCGCCCTTCCGTGCCGAACTCTACACCGGCCTCTACCCGGTTCGCAACGGCGTGGCCTGGAACCATTCGATTGCCAAGCCGGGCACGAAGAGCATCTGCCATTACCTCCGCCCGTTGAACTACCGTGTCGGCCTGACCGGCAAGAAGCACGCCAGCCCCGCCGATGTGTTTCCCTTCGACAACGTCAAGGAGCCCCTGGCCGGGCCGGGTACGCGCGAGTTTATCACGCGCGACGCGACGCAGCCGTTCTGCCTGTTCGTCTGTTCGCATAACGCCCATCCGCCGTGGCGCGGCGGCGATGTTTCGCGGATCGATCGCGACGGCATGACCTTGCCGCCGGTCATTCACGATAATCCGATCACCCGCAAGACGTTCGCCGGCTATCTCGCCGAAATCGCAGCGCTCGATGAGGAAGTCGGCGCGGTCCTCGCGCTGCTGGAAGAGACCGGGCAAGCCGGCAACACGTTGGTCATGTTTTCATCCGAGCAGGGTTGGGATTTCGCTTTCGGCAAGTGGACCAACTGGGACATCGGTGTTCGCACCGCGCTGATTGCGCGCTGGCCGGGCCGGATCACCCCGGGGTCGGAAACCGATGCGCTGGTGCAGATCGCCGACGTCGTACCCACCTTCATCGCGGCGGCGGGCGGCGACACGGCCGGCCAGCAACTCGACGGCACCAGCTTCCTGCCCGTACTGCAAGGCAAGTCGGACACACATCGCCGCTACGTATATGGCCTGCACAACAACGTGCCCGAGGGTAATCCTTACCCCATCCGCTCCATTCGCGACGACGAGTTTCATTTCCTCGTCAATCTGAAGCATGACCAGTCGTACCACGAAAAGCATCTGATGACCGAAGGC
>JABMRP010000990.1 GCA_013202535.1 Planctomycetota bacterium | reverse complement strand
TCGTTGACACGGCCATCGGCGGGCCCTAGGCTGTGTCAGAAAGAGCTTTGGAGGAATGGTACACTAGCCGTCCACGAGGGCCAAACCATGAGAAATCACTTCAACCGTCCCGGCAACCGAAACACGCGGCTCTCACGCCGCCGTTTTCTGACCCGGTCGGCAACCCTGCTGGCGGTGCCGCAAGTCGTTTCGGCGTCGGCGTTGGGAGTCGACGACACCGTCGCGCCGAGTAACCGGATCGCCATCGGAACGATCGGACTGGGCACCCGAGGTACGCAACTGACCAAGGGATTCCTCGATCAGAAAGATGCCCGGGTGGTTGCCGTTTGCGACGTTTACGGGCGGCAACGCCGGCGAGTCAAGGAAATGGTCGACGGCTACTACGGCGACGGTGGTTGCCAGACGTACAACGACTTCCGCGACCTGTGTACACGGCCGGATATCGACGCCGTCTGCGTTGCCTCGCCCGACCATTGGCATGTGTTGCACAGCCTGGAGGCGGCTCGCGGTGGCAAGGACCTCTACACGGAGAAGGCCCTGGGCTTGAGCCTCGCCCAGGACAAGGCCCTACGCGACGTTTGCCGCCGCTATGGGACGGTGTTTCAGTGGGGCACCCAGCAGCGGTCGGCCGACAACTTTCGCTTTGGCTGCGAGTTGGTCCGCAACGGCCGCATCGGCGAGTTGCAGACGATCACGGTCGGCGTGCCGCACGATTTCGCCTTCCCCAACCAGCCGATCCAGCCGGTGCCCGAGGATCTCGACTACGATCTCTGGCTGGGGCCCGCGCCCTGGGCTCCGTATACGTACCAGCGTTGCCGGCCCTGGACCAAGGAAGAGAGTTACGCCGTCTGGTATCACATCTCCGACTACTGCCTCGGCGGCATCGGCGGCTACTGGGGTATTCACCATCTGGACATCGCCCAATGGGGACACGGCACCGACGCCACGGGCCCGGTCGAGACCGAAGGCACGGCCGTCTTCCCCGACGACGGGCTGGCCGATTGCGCGATCCGCTGGAACGTGCGGCACACCTACGCCGACGGCGTGACGATGATCTATACCGACAACAAGCAGAACAAGCAGGGCGTCGTGTTTCAGGGGACCGAAGGCTGGGTCTACGTCCGCCGCGGTCATATCGACGCCCAGCCGAAGTCGTTGCTGACGTCGAAGATCGGCCCGGGCGAAATCCACCTACCCAACAGCCCCGGCCACCATCGCAACTTTCTCGATTGCATCAAGACCCGGGCGCGAACCATCTCGGGGATCGACGTGGCCGTTCGCAGCGACACGATCGCACACCTGACCGACATCTGCACCCGGCTCGGGCGCAAGATCCGCTGGGATCCCGAGAAAGAGCAAATCGTCGCCGATCCCCAGGCCGCCCGCATGTTGACCCGCGCGATGCGCCCGCCATGGCGGTTGAGTGGATGATCTACGGCTTCGTCAAAGATGAAAAGTGGGGTAAGCACCCTGCTTGCCGTGGTTCTTAGTTGGACAGCGCCACTTTGGCTTCTTCCTTCTCGGCAGCTACGGTTGGAACAGTCTCGATTGGCTGTTCCCGGGGACCGCGGCCAGCCAGCGGCCGGAAATGTGGCAAGAGCCGGTGGAGATGTCCGGGTTCTTGCAGGCGCAGATGAGGACCTCCAGACCGTGGCGGTGTGCGATGGATTGAAGACGACCCATGATCTCAAGACGCGATTTAGCCGGAAGCGCCGACACTCGACTGCGCGCCGCATGGATTGCCAGAGGCTCGGCGCCGGCGAAGCAGTCCAGCATCCTCTTGAGCATCCGCTTGTCCTTCATGTGCCGCCGCAACGACCCCACCACCGCCGGCCGCAGAAAAAGGACGCTGGCGGCGATTCTGCGCACGCCGACGCGGGCCAATGCCGCGCAGAGCGGTTCCAGGCAGTCCTCGCCGTCGGTCACGCCGGGCAAGATCGGGTCGAGTCGCGCCTCGATCGAGACGCCCGAGCTAATCAGCTCGGCTGCTTGCGAGAGCCGGTCCTCCGGCGTCGCCGCGCCGGGCTCAAACGCGGCGGTGATGCTTGAATCAAGGGTAATCATCCCGATCCGTCCCTGGACCCGTGGTGCATGGGCGGCCAACAGCTTGCAATGCCGATGGGGAATTCGCCCCTTGGTGACGAAGGCCACGCCAATTTCCGACTCCAAGAGAAACCGGAACACCTCATAGGCCATTTCCAGGACCTCGGGCACCGGCTGGAAGGGGTCGCTGGAGGGACTAAAATAGACCGTGGCGGGCTTCTTGCGTTTGCGAGGCAACTCCTCCCGCAACTTGGCAAGCAGATTCGTATAAAACGTGACCTTGCCCTGGCCTGGGTGCGACCGGTAGCCGCGTCCATAGCAGTAACGGCACTCGTGGGCGCAGCCTGCCGTCAGATTGACCGTCGGAACGCGCGCCAGGCAGGCCAAGCTGGAAGGCGTCAGCACGGCCGATTTTCGTTCCGTGCGGATCACTTCGGTCATCGTGCCGCCCCTGATGTGGTGGGAATGATGGTCATGTACGCATGACCATATTAGCCATTCGCGAGGCTCAATTCAAGGGAATTTCTCGACCGCCAGGCACCCGCCGGTTTCATGCGACACTTTTCTCTTGCCCGTGCCCTACTGCTTCTTCCACGACCTCACATATTCGATACTGAACGTCGATGGAAGGTTCTCTTTCTTCGGCAGACCGAACCAGTCGGGCATCGTTTCGCTGTCGAAGTTCATGTGCAGCGGTTGGTGCCAGTGCGTGTTGGCAAGTGTGTAGCGGGCCTGGCCGTCGACGTAAAACGTCAGTTGCTCCTTGGTCCACAGCAGTGAGTAAACATGAAAGTCGTCGGCCAGACGGAAAGGGGCGGTCCAGGCTCGCGGTTTGGACCAGTGGCGCTTGCCCTCGTCGGGCGTGACGAAGACATGCACGTTCATGTGGACCTTCCGTTCGTGAGCGGGAGAGCCGCCGCCGATCTCGAACATATCGATCTCGGTCCACCAGGCCGTCTTCTCCTTGCCGGGGTCCTGGGCGTAAAACCAAAACGCGCTGGACGCGCGGGAGTCCATCGGCTTGCACTTGATCTCGAAGTAGCCGTAAAGCACCTTCGCCTTGCTCTTCACGGCAGCCGTGGTGAACGTGTGGTATCCCGGCGCCGGATCGGCCAGATTCTCGGCGCGTGCGGTGAGCTGGAGCTTGCCGTCGGAGACGGTCACGTTGTCGGGCGAAAACCAGCCGGGTTGGCGGCCCTTCCAAGTCGGGTTGCGGTCGTGCCACTTCGCCCCATCCAGCGTGTCGCCCTCGAACTCGTCCGTAAGCTCGGCGATCGGCAACCAGCGCCCTTCCGCCGGCGGTTCGGCCGCCAAGAATTCCGCCCCGGCCAACAGAACGATCATCGCCGCCGCAAGCGAGTATTTCCATCGCATCGGGTGCCTGCCTTTCCTTTGGGAATGGGACTTACCACAGACCGCCAGCCCGTACCCTATCCCCAAAAAACCCACAAGGCAAGGCCCGTCCACAAAAGTCATCACCCAAGTAGCCGAGGCGGGACTCGAACCCGCACGCCCTATCGGGCAGGGGATTTTAAGTGCTGGATGGGGTGTTCAATTCACCCTAGTATTGCCCCTTTAATGCCTTGACCGCAAGGGGTTACGGAAACCGGTGTGAACCCGTGCTTTCCAGGTTTAGAGGGCAAAGAGGTAACATTCCAGGTAACACTCGCCCGTGGTACAATGCGGGCGGTCAATAGAATTGCCGGGTTTCGGGGATAGCTCCCACGTCGGTCGGCTGGCGGAGCGGTGGCACCACCCCGCGCCGGCGGCCGACCGCCCGGCTTCTGGAAAAGGTGCTGCGATTTTGTCCAAGTTCCTTGCTATCCAGGAAGCGAAATTCGTTGCCATCCAGGAAGGCGAACCTCGGTGCCGAGATCCACTCTCAGAATAAGAGGCGGGCCCTCGGGCGCCTGTCCCACGGCTCCGGTGTCCAGACGCCCGACCACCTGATAGAATTCCCGGGGGCGGAACGTGGCACCAAGGGTCACGAAATGTCCACAATGCCCGAGAGAAGGCGAAAGCGATCGTC
>JABMRP010000989.1 GCA_013202535.1 Planctomycetota bacterium | reverse complement strand
GTGTAGATCGTGTCGTGGGCGATCGTGACGCTGGAGTAGCCGAAGCCGAGTTTCTCGACGGTCCAGAGCAACTTCGGACCTTCCGGGGGCCATTTCTTCAACAGACCGGTTTCGGTCGAATGGTTATCTCCGTTGGGCCCGTGAAACCGGGGCCAGCTTGGGCTGTCGCCCTCGGCGGCCCACGGAAAGCCAACGAGGATCAAAGTGAAAAGCGGGAGTAGCGGCTTGCGGAGGTTCAACATGTTCGGGTTCCTCTTGGTGCATCGACAATGAGTACGGAATCACGCAACCGCATCGACTCAAACTGTAAACGGGAGTGAAAAACGGGGACTGGCTCCGAGCCCAATACAGGCCGAATCCTCGGGAGAACGGCTGCCGCGAGGTGCCTGTCCCCTTTCTTCATGATCGACCGCGATGCGGAAGTTCTCGGCCGCTTCAGCGGCACGGTCTGCATACCACCCGCGAGCCGCGCGGTACTCCCGGGCAGCCAGCCGATGAAAGACCACGCTGGCGCCGGGCATCAGCCTTCCGCCTTCAACTGCGACCAGGCAACGCCGTCGTCAGTTTGGGCGAACCGCCGATCCAACTCGGCGGCAAGTTCGGGGTCATCCACCGAGACGCCCATGTCGCTCGGCGGCAGGCTCTGCATTAACCGCGAGACCAGCGTCAAGTGGTCGGCCTCCGGCAGTTGCATGGCCTCGTCAAGAACGGCTTGGAGATCGACTCCCATGGCGCTGCTTTCCGGTAAATGCTCTTCACGGTTCTTTCTGCCGAATCGCTCCGCAGCGGCTCGGTCGCCACACAGGCATTCTAACAACGCTGGGCGGGGCGGAAAAGAGGTTGTCACCGGGCGGGAGACGTTCCTTCGGTCGTCGAACCGGGTGCCATGCCCAAAGCCTGACGGAAAACAGGTTCGACAAACAATTGGCAATTCCGGGGCGCCAATTCTGGAATTCTGCAGCCCGGTTGCTCGCAAAACCTCTATCCCATTCGTACACTGAACCCAATCTGCGCGCCGATGGCCGAGGCGTAGCGATAGAGGGTGTCGACCGTGGGATTGACCTGGACACCGTTCTCCAGGCGACTGATCGCGGCACGGTCCATCCCGCTCCGCTGGGCCACGTCGGCCAGACTCAAGCCCGTCTGCTCACGCTGTTTCTTCAGAAAAAGCATCGCGGCCCGGAGATCCAAGTACTCGCCCAGCGAGACGAATTCCGTGGCGTCGCCGCGGGCCAGCAGATCCTCAGGGCTGGGACGCTCTTGCTGGAACCGATCGCGGATCTCCCGCAAACCTTGCCGCTGGTCGGGAGTCCGCTCGATCTTGCGATGAATCCGCTTGGCGCTCATGGCCGTCACCTCCGTTGGCCCGGTCGTTCAGCACCTCTTCGACCTCGTCGGGGGTGACGTCGTGTTCGAGGATGTGCCGAAAATTCCCCTCGGGATCGTCTTCCAGGTCCCAAATGACGTCGACCATCGCCTTGCCCCCGAGAGAATTCAGTGTTGCTATATATTACAGCGCCGGAACCGAGGAGTCAAGTCGAGCCCGGTGGCCGTGATTCGCGGTGACGGGAATCGTGGCCATTTGCTTGGGGTGACAAAGGGAGGGGCGGGCGCAGTTCTTTCTTCTACTTCTTTGGTGGTCTGCCGCAAGATCCGAGTATGTGTGCCAATTGGCCCAAAAAAGAGCTGCGTCCCCTTTTCACTCCCTTTTCACTCCTTTTCACTCCCGTCGGGTCAAGTCGAATGGATTCGGTAAAGTCTTCAATGGCCTTGCCATATTCGCCCCTGTCGTACCGAGAGCGTCCTCGGTAGTAGTGGGCAAGAGCGGATTTCGGGTCTAACCGAATGGCTTCGGAAAAATCCGCAACGGCTTTGTCGTATTCCCCTTTGTGATCCAATGAACGCCCTCGATCAATGAGAACATCAGCGGCTCCTGGATTCAACTCAATGGCCTCGCTGAAATCAGCAATGGCCTTTTCGTATTCGTCTTCGATGAACCAACAGACTCCTCGACGGCGATAAGCCGCGGCGTTATTGGGGTTCGCTTGAAGTTCTTTGTCCAATTCCCCTATTTCAAGCTCATTTTTCGTCAGTGGCGTAGGTTCATCGGGCAGCAATCCTTCAAGAGTCACACGAAAGTCCGGCCCGTCCACATCAGGATTCCAACCCGCACGAAACGCTGCCTCAATACACTTCTCCATAAGACTCGGCAGGATTGGCCTTTCGCACTGCCCTTTGCGGTCAAGACGTCCGGGGACACGAACCAACAGCTTCGTTCCGTGACCTTCGACACGCTGGATAACCACAAAGCAATAGCTACCTCCGCCCCGGCTCATATACCAGCGGAACGCTGCATCCTTCACGTTTATTGAACTCGTGTTCTTCAACTTGGCTACTCCCCCGAAACCTTGCACTCGGCCGCCTCTTCCGTCATGTCCATTCGGGGGCGGTTCTTAAGCAACTTCGCGATCGGCTTGAACGTGGCCAGGATCGCCTGGTAATCGGCGTCTTCCTTCGACTGGAAAACTGCCTTGCCGCAAACTTCGGTGCCGCCGGCCGATTTGGCCAGGGGGGCTAGTAGGAAACTGTTGTTCTCGGGCTTGAGGATGCGGGTGTAGAACTTCCGCGGGATGCCTTCTTTGTGGCACGATGCACAGCGTCGCGACGCCACGGTATTGAGGAC
>JABMRP010000101.1 GCA_013202535.1 Planctomycetota bacterium | reverse complement strand
CTTGACCCATGCCACGTCCGCCGCCTTGGCCCATGCCTTGGCCTTGACCCATGCCACGTCCACCGCCTTGGCCCATGCCGGGACCGCCCAGCGGACACTGACCGCCACCGGGGCCCATTCCGCGACCGCCGCCTTGGCCCATGCCTTGGCCTTGACCCATGCCACGTCCACCACCTTGGCCCATGCCTTGGCCTTGACCCATGCCACGTCCGCCGCCTTGGCCCATACCTTGGCCCATGCCGCGACCAGCGCCGGCGCCGTATCGGTTCTGGCGCTGCTGCCGCATGGTGTTCCGCAGTTGGTTCACCTGGGCGGTCAAGGTTGCGATCTGCTCCTGATCAGGGGTTTCCGCCGCCTTGGCTTTGGCCAGTTCGGAAAAGGCCTTTCGCAACTCGTCGCGGACTTGCACCGGCGTCGGCGCGTCGGCAGCCCCCACCTCGGGTGCTTCCTGTCCCCGGGCCGGCGCCTCGGCGGCATCTTGGGCCCTCGCTGCCAGTCCCATGGCAAAAACAAAGCCCAGGGCCACAGCCAATGTTCCTAAGTTTCTCATCGTCGTTCTCCTCCCGTGTTCGGGCGACCGGGCCGAAAATTCCAAACTTTCGATCGGCCGATCCCCCAGGTTTCCGTGTGCCCTGCAAGTTTTTCGCACGCTCGTACAACCCGCTTGATACATTCTTGCAGGTTTGACCGCTCGGCGGTAGCCCCTGCGTACGGGTGGGTTTTGCGTTGCTTTTCCCATGCGAGGAAGTGCCTTGGAGCCCAGAAGCGGCGGCGGGCACGATAACCGCCGAATTTGGATTCCACACAAGAAGCCCCAAAACGGTGCTTCCGAGCCTATCACCACGCAATTGCGATGCCACGGATAGCGAAATGCGGAGGAAAGTTGCGATAAGAACTCGTAAATGAACAATGTGGCCTCTAAGTTTCCGGAAGAAGCCAATCATGATAGGATGTGCCAATCACGGAGGGGACGATGTCGCGAAAGAAAAAGCGAACGAACAAATTGCCCGGTCATTACTGCTGGGCGTGCGACCAACAAAGACCGAACGAGCAGTTTTCCGGTCGCGGTCACGCCCGGCATCTTTGTCGAGATTGTGCGAGACTCGGCGCCGAAGAACTTGCTTACCGGCAAGCTCTGCGCGATCTCCGACGATGTATGACCTGGGACGGGATCATCCCGCGCAAGCGTCGCAAGTCGTTCGAGCAGTTTCTGCACCACGCTGACCCACGAATCCGCGTCGAGGCGGAAGAGATGCGCAAAGTGAACCGTGGGATGCGAGAACTGATGCGAGAGACGGCGGAGCCCGACGAGCACTCCTGGGAAGAAGCGTACGAGCAGGTTTCGACGCGATACGGCGGCAACATTCCGGACACCGAGATCCCGTTCTGAGTCCCTACTTTTCTTCCCAATCGAGCGAGCGGCCCACGGCGTTATGCCAGCGGCGGCAGAGTGCGTCGCGTTGTTCCGGGGAGATTGCCGGCTGGAACTCTTGCTGCAAGGCCCAGTTGCGGCTGATATCGGCCGTGTCTTGCCAATAGCCCACCGCCAGACCGGCCAGGTAGGCGGCCCCCAGGGCCGTTGTCTCGGCCACCGTCGGGCGCCGGACCGTTACGTCCAGCAGATCGGCTTGAAATTGCATCAGCAGGTCGTTGACCGACGCGCCACCGTCGACTTTCAGCTCCGTCAGGCGGATATCGGCGTCGCGCTGCATCGCCACGACCAGATCACGTGTCTGATAGGCCATCGACTCCAGCGCCGCCCGGGCGATATGGGCGGCCGTGGTGCCGCGGGTGATGCCGAGGATTGTTCCCCGGGCGTAGGCGTCCCAATGGGGCGCGCCAAGTCCGACCAGCGCCGGCACAAAGTAGACGCCTCCCGAATCGGGCACCGTGGCCGCCAGTTTCTCCACGTCGGCCGATTCTTCGATAATCCCCAGACCGTCGCGCAGCCATTGCACCACGGCGCCGGCGATGAAGACCGATCCTTCGAGGCAATAGGTCACCTCCCCACCGAGCCCCCAGCCGATGGTGGTCAGCAGGTTGTTCTTCGACGGGATCGGTTTGCAACCGGTATTCATCAGCATGAAGCAACCGGTTCCGTAGGTGTTCTTGACGCTACCCGAGGCGAAGCACGCCTGGCCGAAGGTGGCCGCCTGCTGGTCTCCGGCATCACCGGCGATGGGGATCGGCGCGCCGAACCAGCGCGGATCCGTCTGGCCGTAGACTTCGCTTGAAGGGTACACCTCGGGCAGCATCGCCCGGGGTACGTCCATCAGCCGGAGCAGTTCTTCATCCCAATCGAGCGAGTGGATGTCGAACAGCAACGTGCGGCTGGCATTGCTGTAGTCGGTCACGTGCTGCTTGCCGCCGGTCAACCGCCAGATGAGCCAGGTGTCGACCGTGCCGAAGAGGATGTCTCCCCGTTCGGCTCGCTCGCGCAGGCCGTCGATCGTGTCCAGCAGATGCTTGATCTTGGTGCCGGAGAAGTAGGCGTCGAGTACGAGCCCCGTCTTGCTTCGGAAGGTTTCCTCAAGGCCGTCTGCCCGGAGCCGGTCGCAGATCGGCGCACTGACCCGGCTTTGCCAAACGACGGCGTTGGCCACGGGCCGGCCCGTGTTGCGGTCCCAGAGGATCGTTGTCTCTCGCTGGTTCGTCACGCCGAGGGCCGCGATGTTGGCAGCTTCCAGCGAGGCCCGACTGAGCGCCTCGCGGGCCACTGCGAGTTGCGAGGACCAGATCACTTCCGGATCGTGTTCGACCAGCCCGGGCGCCGGTAGGATCTGCGGGAATTCCTGCTGGGCGGTCGCCACGATCTGTCCGCCGTGGTCGAAGACGATGGCCCGGCTGGAGGTGGTTCCCTGGTCCAGCGAGAGGATGTATTTCTTCTCCGTCATGATCGTTGGGCGCGCCCCTTCCCTTGGTGCACTGTTTCTTCGGTAATCACCTGATCCAAGAAGACATCGTGCGGCTGCATGGGCACTTCCGGCAGAAGCTGGCACTGGAAGGCCACTCCGACCGCGGCCGTGTGGGAAGGCGCGTCGCTCAGAAGGCGGTCGTAGTATCCCTTGCCTTGTCCGAGCCGCCCCCCACAACGATCGAAAGCCAATCCGGGCACGACGATCAGATCCAGCTCGGCGGTGTCGAGCCGCTTCCCGGCCACGTCGCGGAGTGCTTGCCGCGGTTCGAGGATCCCGAAGATCCCGGGAGCCAGTTCGCTCCAGTCTTCCAGCGGGAAGAGCCGCAGTTCGTTGCCCACGCAATAGGGCACGGCTACGCGCTTACCGCGAGCCCATGTGGCCTCGATCGTTTCCCGAGTGCGCACTTCCGAGTCGGCATCGACGTAGAACAGGACGGTCTCGGCCCGGGCATACTCGGCCGAGTCGATCAACTGCCGGCCAATCCGGCGGCTGGCGAGGTCTTTGTCGCCTTGAGCCGCCCGACGCTCGCGGGCCATCTGCCGCATCGCGGTCTTCCGGCGAAAAATCTCATCGTCATTTTGTGCCATATTTTGTGCCATGAGCACCGACCGTACTACTGCCATTAAGGGGGAGGCCACCAGTCCGCAACGGTAAGGTCATGAGATTTTCTTACCCAGCGAGCATCGTAGCATATCCTCACACGGACACAACCGACCCAATCGGCACCGCCTGAACCGTGGCCTTCCACTACTCTTTCTCGTTTCCCGCAATCATGACCTACGCTTGCAAGGGTTTCACACATTCCACGACCGTCTTCGGAAGAAGGGGTATTCCCGTGCGGCTAAAACCATTCCGCCTCAGATCGATCGGGCGATTCACCCCGGTTGCGGTGGTGATCTTCATCGGACTGACGTTGTCCGCCGTTGCCTGGCAGGCCACGTCTCGTTGGCAGCATGGCGAGGAGTACAACCGCTTTGCCAACCATGTGGAGACCATCCGGTCGGAAATCGAGCTCGATATGAGCCGGTGCGAGGAAACGCTCTACGGGCTGCAAGCGTTGTTTGCCTCCAGCAAGGAAGTTGACGAACAAGAATGGAAGACGTTTGTCGGCACGGTTCTCCAGGCACACAATCTCGCGGCCCCCGAGAACAATGCCGGCCCGGATCACGGCGATGACGCGGATCGCGCCAATCGTTCGACGAATGGACGGAAGCACCTGTCCTTTGTCGCCTATATTCCCGGTGAGGGAGAGCGACCGGGTTCCTTCGGACAGCCGGTGGAATCGCAGGCGGCCGGCAACCCCGAGCAGGCTCCCCGCTATGTCGTCAAGTATCTCGCGCCACCGACCGAGAGCGTCGTGCCGGTCGGGTTCGACGCCTACAGCGAACCAGTCTGGCGGGCAGCGTTGGAACAATCGGCCCTGGGCGAACACGTAACCATGACGGGCAAGTATCGTCCCGGCGCCTTTTCCGACGACGAGTCTCACGTATTCCTCAGTTTGCCGATCTACCGCAACGGCGAGCCTCACGACACGGTTGCCCAACGGCGTGTCGCACTGGCCGGCTGGGTCGTCGCCGAGGTGTGTATCGATGAAGTTGTTCGAGAAGTGCTCCACGAGGAGACTCTGCCATTGGACGTCGAGGTATTCGACCAGGGAGTCCCCTCGCGCCAGACGCTGCTGCACGACAACGATCTCGAGTTGCATATCGAGGAACAGGAGCGTCCCGAGTTCTTCACCGTCTCGAATCTCACGCTCCACGAGCGTGCCTGGACTCTGTTCTTCTCGGCGAAGCCCGAGTTTCACGAGGCCTCCACTTACATAATTCGCGGCACGGTCCTGGGCGGCGGCATGTTGATTACCGCGCTTCTGGCGGCCATCGCGTGGTCGTTGGTCTCCAAGCGAGAGGCGGCGCAAGCCCTGGCCGACGAGATGACCGCCTCGCTGCGCAAGAGCGAGGCCGACTTGCGAGTCGCCCACGACGATCTCGAGCGCCGCGTGCAGCAGCGCACCTTGGAACTCACGCGCGCGAACGAAACGCTGCAGGAGGAAATCACCGGGCGTACCCGAGCCGAACTTCGCCTCGAAGCCAAGGTACAACAGTTGAACCAGGCCAATGCCGAATTGAAGGACTTTGCCTATATTATCTCGCACGATTTGAAGGCGCCCCTGCGGGCGATCGGAACGCTGGCCCACTGGATTTCCACCGATTCGGCCGAAGGTTTGGATGAAGAAGGCCGGGAGAATCTGGACACCCTGATCGGGCGAGTCAAGCGGCTCGACGCCTTGATCGACGGCGTGCTCCGCTACTCCCGCGCCGGTCGCAGCGCCGTACGGCTGGAGACGATCTCCAGCGAGGAAATTGCCCGGGAGGTCATTGACTCGCTCGACGTGCCGGAGGGACTCTCCATCGACGTCCAAGGTCCTCTGCCAACGGTTCATTACGATCGCACGCATCTGCAGCAGTTGCTCCAGAACCTGATCGGCAACGCAATTCAGCACATGGACAAGCCAACGGGCCGTATTTTGGTCTTTTGCCGGCAAGAGGGTGGCGTCATCGAATTTTGCGTCGAGGACAACGGCGTGGGCATCGAGGAGAAACATTTCGAGCGCATTTTCAAGGTTTTCCAGAG
>JABMRP010000988.1 GCA_013202535.1 Planctomycetota bacterium | reverse complement strand
GGCTGCGGTTGGGAACGAACGTTTGCGTCCGCTGTTCGTGGCAACCGACGCAACTGCTCGTCTCGCCCGGCTGAACGGACAGAAAGCTCTGCATCCGTTTCACGGCCAGGTTGTTTTCATCCAGGGCGATCAGAAAGAGGCTCCGCATGGCGGGCAATTCCATATGGGCCGACCCGTCCTCATCGACCGGCACGGTACCCAGCACGCGTTCCAGCGTGAACGAGCCGCCGTAGGTCAACGGGTCCATGCCGCCGGTAAAGTTGATCGGCTTCGGCAGCGACTCGACAACCAACAGCTTCTTGATCTCGCCATGTTTCACGCCCGTCATGTTGCGGCCTTGGTAGACGTTCATCACGACGAGTCGTCCCGTGGCCGCTTGGTGGTCGACGCGCGAGGGAATAATCTGTTCCCGGGGCCGGACCATCACGGGGCGCGGCTCGTGCAGTTCGAGGTTCGCCCGGGCTTCTTCCTCGGAGGTCTGGTGGATCGTCACGGTCTGGCCGTCGGCGTCGATCATCACGATCTTCCGGCCGCTGACCGCCATGAACGTGTCTTCCGAGAAGGCCCACGGATCGCGATAGCTGCCCGGGGCGTTGATCTGCGTGGCGAACGCCCGATCGTCGGGCCCTCCGCGTGGGTCGACGATCGTGAGCACTCCGTCGTGCTCGTTGGCCCCATGGCCGGGCGAGAAGATCGACAGCACCTTACGTGTGCCAGGGATCGGTTTCGCGTCGATCATGACGATGCCCGGGTGCATGTTGCCGTAGTAGACCATCTGGCTCGTGCCGTCGGGGTTGGTCGTCCAGAGATGATGGTAGTCGACCTGCGAGCGGTCGACGTATTCCCATCGCTGGTAGAGAATCCGTCCGTCGGGCAGCGGCCAGGGGGTGTTGTCGTGTTCGAGATTGGCCGAGATGGGTCGCATGTTCCGGCCGTCGCGATCGCACCGGTACAGTACGGCAACCTTGGTCAGCCAACACTGCACGTATCGCTTGCAGCGGCTGGAGACGAACACCAGATCGCCGTCGGGCAGGAACGCCGGCTCGAAGTCGTCGAACGGCCCGCTGGTCAACTCCCGCAAGCCGGTGCCGTCGACGCCGATCTCGTGGAGATGATAGTTCTCGGTGCCTCCTTTGCGATAGGAAAAGACAATCTTCTGGGCGTCGTAGTCGACGACCGGATCGCGGACGCCGCCCTCGGGATCGTCCAGCAGCACGGTCACGACGCCGGTCTTGAGGTTCTTTCGGCAGAGCTTCCCGCCGTTGCCATAAAGCGGGATGTTCTCGTCGTAGGAGTAGTGGCTGAAGTTGGCGTACCAATGGCCGTCCTTGCCTCGCTGGCGGACGGCAAAGACGATCTCCTCGACGTTGTACCGTCCCAGCACGTCGGCCAACCCGCGAAGGGCTTCCGCCTCGGCTTTGAGCCGCTCTTCGGCCGCCTTGCGTTGGGCTTCGACGACGGCCCGGGCAACTTCGGGATCGGGGAACTCGACTTCCCAGATCGAATACAGCTTGTGGGAAGACGGCTTGGTGCAATACACGCGGAAGTAGCGGCCGCGGCCCGACAGATCGGCAAACGTTTCTTTCCCGCCGCGTCCGCCTTTCTTCTCGGCCAGCGTGGCCCACTTCTTGCCGTCTTCGGAGACCTGGAGCTGATACTCCGTCGCGTGTGCAACCTCCCAGTGGATCGTGACGAATTCGATCGGCACGACCTTGCCCAGGTCGATCTGGAGCCACTCCGGCGCGGTGACGTCCGCCCGGCTTGCCCAGCGGGTGTCCAGTTTGCCGTCCAAGGCGTATTCCGGCAGATAGGCGGGCGAATGGACCGACGACACGCTGACCGTGCCGCCCGTCTCCGCGGCCAGGGCCACGGTTCCCATTCCCACTACTGCGGCGGCAACCAGAAGAACGGTCCATCGCGAAAAGCCAAGCACGCGCGTCGTCGACATCGTCTCGTCTCCCTCAGGTCGAATCAATCCACCGGTCGCGTCGTCCAGTCGCCGGTGCGCAGGGTCTCCCATTCCGCGCCCAGTGTACCATGTTCGGGCCGTCAATGCACGGGGGATCTTACGCGGCGGGTACCATGGGCGGCTTGCCCGCCGGGTGCCATGGGCGGCTTGTCCGCCCTTGCCGAATCTCCGGAAAACAAGGGCGGACAAGCCGCCCATGGCACCCAGGAATGAGGCGTCGTTTGCCGCCCCCCGGCAGAGCCGGGGGCTAAGCGTCGATCGTATACGGCGCTCGTTGTTTGCGGCTGCGCAGTTTGCTGGCCACTTCGTCGCCGATGAAGTCTTCCTTGTCGGGATCCCATTGGAGCTTGCGCTTCAGCAGGATGGCCAGATTGCAGAGATGGCAGGAGGTCATCGTGCGGTGATGCGTGAAGGGATCGGAGACGGTGAACTTCCGCAGCTTGAGGCACTCGAAGAAATGGCGCATGTGGTCGCCCGGCTCCATGCCGTTGTAGAGCTTGATTACCTCGGCCTCCAGCCACTCGTTATCCGCCGGGGTGAGGTCGTCGACCGGTTTGCCGGTCAAGCGGCCGCGGTTGACGAAGATCTTCCCCTTCTCGCCCTCGAACCAGACGCCGTTGTCCGGACCGTCTTGCACGATCATCTTGTTGCCATTCTTGTACTCCAGCGTGATGCTGAACTTCGTGGCCGTGTTGTATCCGTTGGGGATCGTCTGCTCGCCGTTGAGGAATTTCGTCGCGTCGAAGTCGGCAGGGTGATTGGGGAATTCGCCCTTGCCTTCGGCCGAGATGGGTCCCGAGTCCGTGTAGCCGAGCCCCCATTGGGCGATGTCGATGTGGTGGGCGCCCCAGTCGGTCATCTTGCCGCCGGAATACTCATACCACCAGCGGAAATTGCCGTGGCATCGTTGCGACGTGAAGGGCACCTTGGGGGCTTGGCCGAGCCAGAAATCCCAATTGAGCGATTCCGGCGGGTCGCTCGGCTCCCATGGTCCGCCGCCCGGTCCGCCGCCGATGGAGCAGGTGGCCGTCAGCTTCTTACCCAGCCGTCCGCTCTGGGCCAACACGATCGCCTTGAGGAACATCTTGTTGTTTTCGCTGCGCTGCTGGGTGCCGATGTGGAGGATTTTGCCGCTGGCCTTCACCACCTTGCAGATTTGCTTGCCTTCGTCGATGGTCAGCGTCAGCGGCTTCTGGCATTGCACGTCCTTGCCGGCTCGAAGCGCGTCGATCACGATCCGCGAGTGCCAGTGGTCGGGCGTGCCGATGGTCACGACCTCGATGTCCTTACGCTCCAGCAGTTTTCGATAGTCGCCATAAATCTCCGGCTTCTTCTCGAAATGGCCGGCGAATCGTTCGGCCCGAGCCCGATCGACGTCGCAACAGGCCACGACGTCGGCAAACCGCGAGGCGCTGCGACCGTCGCCGCTGCCCATGCCGCCGGTGCCGATCGAGGCCATGTTGGGCCGGTCGTTCTTATCCTCGGCCTTGGCCTGCGAACTGGTGAACAGATACGGGACCGTGCCGGCCGCAACGGCCGCGCCAGTCGACTTCTTCAGAAAATCGCGGCGGGTCGACTTCGATTGGCTCATCGAGAGGCTCCTTGCAAATGGGGCGGGAAACTTGGACCGTCGGGGCCGCAACCCCGCGGAG
>JABMRP010000987.1 GCA_013202535.1 Planctomycetota bacterium | reverse complement strand
TCAAAACGCCGGGCACAAGTGCCTGGGCTAAACGTCCGGGGTGTGCGCGGGGTTGATTTACCATCCGCCGCCGCCACCGCCCGTGCCGCCCATGCCGGCGCGGGGCGCGGGGCTCGATGCGTTATTGCCGGAGGTGCCGCTGGAGTCGGCTTCGTCGCCGCACTTGCAGCGGCAACAGCAGCAGTGCTGACAGCATGACCCGGTGCTGGCAGGCTTGGGGGTGGATCCGAGCCCTGTGTCGCGGACGGACTGCGGGAGTTCCGGGCTGAGTTCCAGCGGCGGCAGGGCATCGCCGTGCTGCTGGCGGTTCGCTTCGGCGATGGCGCGAAGGTTGGCCAACAGCTTTTCGAGTTCCTCATGAACGCGCATCGTTTGACACACGACCAGGCTCTCCGCGTTGGTGTGGCGGAGGTGCGAAATCGTGCCCGGCCCGCCGACTTCCTCCCAGCTATCCGGGCGGACGGACGTCATGATCAACTGCTCCAGCGAGTCGTAGTCGGCCAGCGTGCGTCCCTGTCCGTTGCGGAACATCACCAGATCGGCCACGTCGTGGACCTTTGCGTTGAGCATTTGGTCCGCCCTTTCCTTCGTCGTGATCAGCAACACGTCCTTGTCGATCACCCAGGTCAGTTCCAGTGGTTCGAGCATCAATTCCAGCGCCGAGCGGAGCGGAACATTGGCGCAGTCGCACGATACGCGCGTTTCGCTGGGGACGATGCCCAGCACTTTCTCTATTTCGTTCCAATCGAAGTCGATAACGATCCGATACTTCTGCCGCAACGCGGCAACGACGTCGTCCAGCGGCGCGTCCTTGCAGCGGATGGTCGCCTTCCGCCGGAGTACCTGGCGAATGGCCTTCTCGCCGGAACTGAGTGCATCGGTCGGCTCGGGCGCGTCGTCTTGCGGGGCGGCAAGGGCCGTTTCTCCGTAGGAGAGCCAGGCGACGGTCAGGATCAGAATCGCACCAAGGTACAGTTTTGTGTGGGACATGGGTTTTTCCTTTTGAGTTGAATGTCGGGCAGCAGTGCGCGACGCGAAGCGTCGAAACCTTGCGTTACCACGCAGAAGCGTGGGAACGAGGGGAGCCTACCATCCACCGCCGCCGCCGCCACCGCCCATCATGCCACCACCGCCCATGCTGCTACTGTACCTCGACGTCGGTGGGCTGAGCCGCAGGGGTGGCAGCGAGTCGCCGCCACGGGCGAGGTTCTTTCGCGCGATGGCGCGGATGTCGGCCAATAGCTTCTCGATTCTTTCGTGGATGCGCGTCGTTTGACGCACGACCAGGGTCTCCGCGTTGGTGTAGCGCTTGTGCGAAATCGTACCCGGCCCACCGACCTCCTCCCAACTTTCCTGGAGGATGTTCGTCGTGATCATCTCCTCCAGGGAGTCGTAGTCGGCCAGGATGCGACCCTGGCCATCACGGTACATCACCAGATCGCCCACGTCATGTACCTTCGTGGTCATCAAGTTCTCTTCCTTCTCCCGTGTCGTGATCAGCAACACGTCCTTGTCGATGACCCAGGTCAGTTCCAGTGGTTCGAGCATCAACTCCAGTGCCGCGCCGAGCGAGATGCCCGGGAAGTCGCAGGCGGGTACGAAGATCTCTTCGGGAACGATTCCCAGGACCTGCTCAATTTCTCGCCGGTCGAAGACCATCTGAACTTTGTGTTCCCGCCGCAACCGGGCGATGACCTCGCTGAGCGGCTCGTCCTTCTCGCACCGGAAGATGACCTTCCGCGGCAGGATCTTGCGGATGGCCGCTTCACCGCTTCGCAGGGCGACGTCCTCTTCGCTCGGATCGCCCACGAAGATCTCCGCTTTTGGTTCCGGCTCCGGTTTCGGTTCGGCGGGCAGACGGTTCGCATCGCCGAACGGGTTCGCATGGTCATTGCCGGGCGGGTCGCCGAACGGGTTGGCATGGTCATCGCCAGGCGGATCGCCCGGTGCGGTGCCAAACGGGTGGGCCGGTGCATCGGCCGGCGGATCAGCCGGTGGGTCGCCAAACGGGTTCGCATCGCCCTTGGCAGGTGGGTCGCCCGGTGCGTCGCCGAACGGACTGGGTGGCGGATCGCCGAACGGATCGGCGGGCGCTTCGGGCGCGGGCGATGGGTCGTCTTGCGCGGCCGCGGGTACGACGCGACTGGAGCACGCAAATGCGGCCATCGACAAGACAGTCAGGGCCAGGATCAGTCGTCTCGTGTAAGACATGATATTCTCCTTGGGAGCGGAACGCATTGGCATTGGCAGGGTATTAGGCACACTGGAGTGTGCCTGCCACTTTACGGGCTAAACTTACCACCCGCCGCCGCCACCCATGCCTCCACGCATACCGCCGTAACGGGGCGTCGGGGGCTCGGTTTCGGGCGGCATGGCGTTGCCCTGGGACAGGCGGTTCTTTCGGGCCACGGCGCGATGGTCTTCGAGCAACTGGGTAATCTCCTCGTGAGCGCGAAACGTCTGCCGGACAACCAGGATCTCGGCACCGCGGACCGTCAGGCCGGTGACCGTTCCCGGCCCGCCGACTTCCTCCCAGCTATACGGCTTGACCGCCGCGGTGATCACTACCTCCAGCGAGACGTAGTCGGCCACGATGCGTCCCTCTTCGTCGCGGCGGGCGATCAGGTCGGCCACGTCGTAAACCCGGGTGGACAACATCACCGAGTCCGCCTTCTCTTGCGTGGTCAGCAGCAGCACCTCACCGCGGATCACCCAGGTCATCTCCAGCGGAGTGAGGAGCAAATCCAGTGTCGAGCGGAGCGAGAGATTCGACAAGTCGCGCGTGACCGGTGTCTCCTCGGGAATGAGACCGAGTACCTGTTCCACTTCCCCCCGGTCGAAGAGGATGAGCATCTCGTGCCGGTCCGCCAACTCGGCCACCACGTCGGCCAGCGCCGTGTCCACGGCTTGGATCGAGGTCTTGCTCGCCAGCTTCTCGAAGATGGGCGAATCGTCGTACGGCAACATGACGGGCCGCGGCGATGGATCGCTCTTGGGGTAATTCAGCTTGTGCCACTGAGGAACCGGTCGAGAGTACGCTGTGCGTCCCCTTTGCGCAAGGATCGCCGGCGGCACGGTCAACGTTTCGGGGGAATCCTCCGGATCGGGCGACGCACGCGGAACCCCGCTCTCCTCGGCACCGACACATCGGCCCAACCGCGGCGGTCCACCGGGCAACGTCCAGGGAAGCAAAAGAAATACCAACAGCGCAGCCCCAACCGGCAACATAGTTCGACGCATGGCGGCCTCTCCTTCTCGCGTGGAAAACGCGCGGGAAAAAGGATTTCAAGGGACAAGATACTGTCGAAGCGACGGGTTCCGGGCCGACCGCTCCGGCTGAGGATAATCTACCCCCCCCGAGAACGAATTGCAAGCATCCGCCCGGGCGGATCCCGCCATTCCCCCGACAGGGGGTCCACTGGTTGTACCGGGCGTCCAGGAAAGCTACAATTCCTGGCGGTCTTTTCGGCCCGGTGAAGTATGCGTGTGCCACTGCTTGCTTGCAAGCAGTGCCGCCCCGGGGTAGCGCGGAAACACGGCTAACAAGTAAGCCGTGCCACATTTAAGACTGTTTACGCCGGACTTTTGTTGCAAGATCCCGATCTTGTTTTCCGCAACAAGGAGATTCTCATGAGACAGCGATACCAACGGCACACGTGGGCGGGGGTCGTCACGATCGGTTTGTTTGCCCTGGCGGCAATGCTGGGCAGCGCACCGGGCGATGCAGCGGCCGCTGACCTTGGCAAGGTGGCTCCGTCGCTGGAGTTGATTCCCGCCGACGCGTCGCTCTACAGCACGATGTTGCACATGCGCGAGCAAGTCGAGGCCATCCGCGACAGCAAGGCCGTGGCCAAGATCATGAAGATGCCCATCGTGCAAATGGGCCTGGCGCAGCTCAAAGCGGAAGCCGAGCGGCCGGGTAGTTTTCCCGCCGAAGCGCTCGAGGTGATGAAGAAGCCGGAGGTTCGCGAACTGCTCGCTCTGGCCGAGGACATGTTCTCCGAAGAGGTCTTCTTCTATGCCGACGACAAGCTCATCGGCACGGTCGATCTCCTGCAGCAGACCTTCGGCGCGTTTCAGAGTATGCCGCTGATGATGGCCATGCAGGGCGGTCCCAGCCAGTTCGACGAAGACATGCAACTGGCCGTGATGCTCGAGATGTTGGGCCAAAACCTCGATCTGCTGGAGGTCCCCAACGTAGTCGTCGGGTTCAAGCTCAGCGACAAGGCTTTGGCGGAAAAGCAACTGGCCAAGTTGGAGGCGCTGGCCACGCAAGCGCTCGCCCAAGTTCCCGAATTGCAGGGCCGGTTCAAGAGAAAGAAGGTCGGACCGGGTGAATACCTCGTCGTGGAACTCGACGCGAAGATGGTCCCCTGGGATGAAATTCCGACCGACCGATTAGAGGAATTCGTCGAGCGCCCGGGAGACGTCGATAAACTGCTCGCCCGGGTCAAAGAGATGACTTTGGTCGTCTGCCTGGGCATTCGCGGCGATTACCTGCTGCTTTCGATCGGGTCGTCGACCGACTGTCTGGCCGCGTTGGGAGAAGGCGATTTGCTGGCCGACCGGCCGGAATTCAAACCGGTGGGGCGGTTTTCCGACCAACGGATCACGTCGATCGGCTACGTCAGCAAGGCGCTGATGACGCAGGTGAGTTGGAACGCGGAGGACATCGACATGCTGGTCGAATTGG
>JABMRP010000986.1 GCA_013202535.1 Planctomycetota bacterium | reverse complement strand
GGCCGGACGGATGGCGGCCGAGCACCTGCTGGGCCGCGGGTTTCGGCAACTCGGCTACTTGGGCTTCGCCCGCGACATTTGCTCGCAACTCCAACTCCAGGGCGTTCACTCGGTGGCCCAGCGCGAGGGCTTTTCCTGCTCGGTACACCGCTTCGGCCGTGCCCATGTGATGAAGGACGCGGAGCATTGGGAAGCGTTTATCGCCGGTCTGGAGGCCTGGGTCGATACGTGGACCACGCCCATCGGCGTTTACGTCACCCACGACCTGTATTGTCGCTACCTGATCGACGTCTGCCGGTCCAGGGGGCTGGAAGTGCCCCGCGACGTCGCCCTGATCGGTACCTTCAACGAGTCGGTGATCTGCGCGTCGCCCGCCCCGACGCTCACGAGCATCGACCTCGGCTATCCGCAAATCGGCTACCAGGCGGCCGAGCTCTTGGATCGTCTGATGGACGGCGAGCCGCCGCCCGAGGGTCCGCGGTGGATCGAGCCGTCCGAACTGGTCCCCCGCCAATCGACCGACGCATACGCGGTCGACGATCCGCTGGTGGGCCAGGCGTTGCGGTTCATCGCCGAGCACGGCCACGAGCCGATCAACGTGCGGACCGTGGCCGACGAGATCCCCACGGTGCGCCGCACGCTGGAGCGGCGTTTTCGCGCGGCGCTGGGGCGAACCATCGCCGAGGAGATCACCCGGCTCCGCTTGGAACGCGTCAAACGCCGGCTGGTCGAGACCGAGGAACCGCTGAAGGTCGTGGCCTTGGCCTCGGGCTTCAGCAGCGCCCAGCAGCTCTACAAGGCCTTCCTTCGCATCGAGGGTATTTCACCCCAGCAGTACCGCCGGCAGCGGCAGCAGAGCTCCTGAGACAAACAAGTCTTTCCGTGACGGCCGTGCCGGAAAGAACCATAGGTGTGTTCGCCAGGCGCAATCAGCAGCGGAGTTGATCCGCAATCGATGCTGGCCGGGGTCGCGCCACTTTACTTCGCCCCAGCGAGCAACATTGGCGGCCCTGCCGCCCCGGTCCTACTTCTCGCACAGTTGCAGTTCGTGCCTAACGTGCGATGGGGGTCTCACAAATCGGCTGCGTCCGATGGTGTTGGTTGACCGACGGCGGCGATCACTTCCAAGTGATCTTGCCCTGGCGCCGGCCGATGTCAAGATAGACGTCCGCGTGCTGAAACGTGCGTCTGTAGACGAGCCCCTTACGCACGGCCGGACCGCTGGGAGGGCCAAGGGGCTTGTCGTACTCGGGAAACCACCGCGTCCATCGATCACCGTCGTTCGCGGAGTATCCCTCGTGAACGCGGAAGTAGCTGTACTTTTCGGCAGCGATCAGGAAGACGGCCAATGGATAGGCCAGTGCCGCACGTGCCTGCTCGTCGGATTTGACCTTCGCATGGTCCTCGTCGATGCCCATGGTACTCGTGTTCTCTGGCAAAGCCAGTCCGGCGGTGAAGGCAATGACCTTGCCCTGACGGGCCGCCTTCTGCATGGCGTCGATGCCTTTGACCACATACTCCTCGTAGCTCGCCGTGCCGACATTGTGGAAGACTCCCTCAAGATAAGAACCGTCGAAGTGATGCATATACTCAAGCCCGGCATCTGGGAAGCGGGCGCGGATCACGTTGGCGATCATCAGTTTGTCCGGGCCGATCGCCTCGCGCGTTTGCTTCATCATTAAGTGGTAGCCATCCATGGTTTGCCTCTTCTTTTCCCGGCCGATCTGCCCAGCTAGATAGCCGGGCTCCAGGGCTTTGACGGTACCGTCGAGGAAGATGCCGTCGACGGCCGGGTCAGAGGTCACGCTACGGCATGTCTCAACCCACCAGTCTCGCAGGTCGGGATTGGAGAGATCGTAGGCCCCGGCGCGGTTACGCACGAGCTTGGTGTTGCCCTTCTCATCCTGGAGCAACGCGCCGGGGATTTGGGCCAGTTTCTGGTTGGCGTCGTAGCCGCCGTAATGCACGATGACATTGCGGTAATAGAGAATCTTGGCGTCGGGGTTGACCTTCTTCACCGCTCGGGCCGCCATCAATGTCCCTCTTTCGACGGAGCCGAACTGCTCGTGCCCGTTCGCCTTTTCAAACGTGATCAACGGGAACCGGGCGAGGAAGGCGATCTCCTTGTCGGTGTACGCCTTCTCCTTGCGGATATGCATATACAGTGATATGCGCTCCCAACTGAATTCCGGGAAGTTAGCATTCGATTCGGCTTCCTCGCGCGTCGTCCCGCCAATCGCTGAGCCCTTGGGCTGCTCCTGGGCAAATGTCGCTCCGGTGTTGAATACAACCAGCGTAACGATGATGGCCACGTTGACCAGGAGGGTTTTGGAAGTCGGTTTCATGAAAAGCTTTCTAGTGATCTCGCGCTCCTGGGTCCGACACACTTCGGGTTGTTCTGAGTGTGCCAGGCGGGGCGAATTGAGCCCGGACGCCGAACTGCAGTCTCCCCGTTCCGGACTGGTGAGCACCAAGGTCCGGCCGGTTCCCGTTGATTGCCTCGCAGAAATTCGGGATGAGTACCCCGGCATCCACCCCCTTGCTCCCGGGCGCCAACTGGAACATACCCGTTCTGGTCTCGGGATCGAACCCCGCTCCGTGGACGTACCGCGGTACACCCTTCAATCCCTGTTTCTCGTGATTGTCGGGAACCGATGCGGGTGCGAGATCATGATCAAAGTCGTTGTCAACATGGCCGCGGCTGGCGGCAATACTTCGGCGATCCCGCTGGCGGACGTGGAGAATGTTATTCCGCGTGGTGCAGTGCTTGATGATCCTGCTGCCGCCACCCAGCCCGTCCGTGCCGTTGTTGTCTTCCTGGAAGATCGTGTTGTTGAAGATGTACATGTGGCCCGTCATCCATTTCTCGCCGCCTGCGTAGCCCATCTTAATGAACGGCCCGTGGCTCATGTCCCAACTGCTGCCCGGCGGGCTGTAGGATCGCCCGGAGACGTTCCGCCAGACGTAAAGCGGCCCGATGGAGACCGCCGCGTTGGCGATGGGTATGAGCACGTCCTCGACGTAGTTGTTCCATATCCGAACATTCTGATCGCCACCCTCGGCCTCAATGCCGTCGTCCCAGCAGTTGGCGATGTAGTTGCAGTAGATGTCGCTGTCGGCGCCGGGGAAACCGCGGTAGCCGCCGTTGTATCCGGCGCCCATCCCGTCGTTGAAGTAATGGTCCTCGTCCGACCAAATCTCGTTGTACCGGATGACGTGGTTGCCCGCGGACTCCCAGAAGACCACCGTCTGCGGCCCCCTGGGGTGGGTGGATTCGCCGTGTTTCTCCGCCCAACTGTTGGTGTCCCACGAAGGGTGGTGCATCCTGCAACGCTGGATGACGACGGCGTGGAGGTCCTTGTTGTTGCTGAAGACGCAGGCCTGGTAGTTCTTGCCCCAGCCCTTCTCGCTCTCGCTGCCCCACTTGCTGATATCGCAGTCCTCGATGACGATGTGATGGCCGTCGAAGAGCCGGATCCCGTGTTCTTTCACGTTCTTTATGGTGAAGCCGCGGAGGATGACATAGCTGGCGCGCACGGCGATACCGATATCGTCTTTGTTGCCGGTGTCGATTGTGCAGCCCGTGCCGTCGTACAGCACGTAGGCACCCGGCCTCCCCGATTGGTTTACGGTGAGTGTGGTGTCGCCATCCGAGACCTTCACCGCGGATTGCACGGGGAAGCTCTCGCTCCAGGTGGTCCCCCGGCACTCGATTCGCCGGCCGGTTCCCTCAACGGTCAGGGTGATGTCGTAAGTCGTTCCCGGTGTCAGGTTCACAAGACTGCCGCGGTAGTCGGCCTTGCATTCTGCGGTGTCGATGGGGTGGTAACGCAGTGGAAGGCCCGTATGCCACTGCTGCTGACCGCTGGGGCGGTACTCGACCAGCACTTTGTGCTCTGGGCCGCCCTCCGGCGGCGACCAGTAGATGCCGATGCAGTGGAACGTCGGAACCAGGAAGGCCCCGACGTCGCCCTGGCCGCGATGCTCTTCCGCGGGGACGGGCAGGGCAATCGCTACCACGACGGCGAGAATCGTTGCGTGTATCGCGTTGTGTTGCATGGTGTCTTCCTCGATCGGAAATTGTCCTGTCGGCAACCGTGAACGTCCCGGCTCACCGGCGCTGAAAGCGTCCGTGTGCAGCCGATAGCTCGGCGCTTTCTACTTCGGTTTACTATCTTGATCTCGAGACCTCGTGCCCGTGCGGCAGCAGGTGCTCAACGCTATGTTCTCTATTTCCACATATCATCAATGACAAGCTTCTTTGCCTCCTGGGTCTTGGCGGGCCAGGTATCGGTACGGAACGGGGCGGCCGGCAGATCGGCAGCGCTGTACAGATTGCACCCCTCCGGGTTGTTGGCCCAAGCGTACCGTACGGCAATAGGCTTCTTCACCTTCTCGCTCCAGACGACAACTGTTTCCCGTTCGATCTTCGCTTCGGCGTAAACATACTTGTGGTCCTCTCCGGAGATGGCGAAGCCCTTCAGGGGAGCGCCCTGCTTCGTCTTCAGCCCACCATGGGTGTGTTTGAATCGGATCCGAATGCGTGCTCCTTCCACCGTATGAGATTCCAGGCTGGGGCTGGCATGGGGGATGTCTTCTCCATAGACCCGGGCGCGGGCCTGCAGCGCGAGGCGGTAGCCTACGTCTTGCTTGTTCTTGGGGTGGACGTCATTCGCCTCGCCAATATCGATAGTGACAGCCATTCCTGTACGAGGAAGCTCCAACGCCATCGCCTGTGACTCACGCAACTCGGCCCATTCACTCTCCGCCGGGGCGGGGTCGGGCGGAAGCACATTGGCCACCTGCACGTAGAGGAAGGGAAGTTCAGGCCGCTGCCATGCGGCACGCCAGCTACTGATAAGGAGAGGAAATTCGATACGGTAGCGGAACCCCCTCCGCTCGTTCGTTTCGCCCTGGTACCAGATGATACCGCGCAGGGCATAGGGGATCAGCGGCGCCACGGCGCCATTCCATAACCCCGAGGCACGGTGAATGAAGTTGGGATCTCCCGCCGTCTTCGGGCGAGGCAAGGGGTTCTTCCCTCGCTGCTTCAGTAGCGTGTTTCGACGCTGCCATTCCTGCTCGGCGGCCTTCTTCACCGGCCATTCCATATTGGACTGACCACTGCAGAGCCATACGTCACCGACGAGAACGTCCCTGGCCGAAGCCACGTGATCTCCCGAACGTGCCTCCAATACGTTTCCGTCCGCCGAGACGGCCAGCGGGGCCAGTCGGACCATCCACTTCCCCACTTTGTCGGCGTTGGCCGAGACCTTCCGGCCGGCAAACGTAACCGTCACTTCGGCCTTCGGATCGGCCCATCCCCAAACCGGCACGTTCTGTCCTGACTGAAGGACGGCTCCGTCCGTAAAGACTTTCGCCAATCGCAGTTCAGCCCCGTGACCGACGTCGATGAATAGGCCGAGCGCCAGGCAGCAGTTGATGAGGCTAGGCATTCGCCAACTCATAGGCGATCTCCTGAATAGGGCCAGACGGATGATCGGCACATGGGGACGCCGCGCTACCTTATTTCTCGACAAGCCGCCACTCGATCTCATTGGAGAATGACATCCACCAGTAGGGATGCAGTGTCAGGCCATTCTGCTTGGTGACGGCCTTCTCGTCGCCGTAAAAGATCTTGGCGCCTTGATTGTTGCCAACGAAAAACGTGAACTTGAAAGTGGTTCCTTCTTCCAGTGCCAGTTCGGGTAGAGACTCGCGAGGGATGGCGATTTCGTAAGATCGAACATCGCCATCCTGTCGGATTGCATGCTTAGCGCCCGCGGTTGGGCCGGTTGTCTTTTTGCCACGCGGTTGGTGTGGCCAGTCATGGATACGGGGGATACCGGGGGCAAGGCAGGTCCAAAGCTCACTCTTTCCGTCCTTGCAAAGGTAGGCGGAGAATTCGTGTTCGGTGTCCGGAACTGCGTGGAACCCAAAGGGGACATCCGTCGCCGGTTCGAGATCGCCATAGCCTTCTTCGAGATTGAAGGCAAGTTGAACGATATCGCCGCTGAAGGCACCGTCGAACGGTTTCTTCTTGTAGACATAAGGAACCTGTGAAAAGCTCTGACCTTTGGCATGTTCTTCAAGCCAGCTTTTCCAGGGTTCCTGCTTGTCGGATTCAGCGCTGTGAAAATAGGCATTTTCATCACGGGTTTCCAGACGGGGATGATCCATTTCCGGTGTGCTGTCATGCACTTTGGCAGCAATGTAAAGGAACTCGTTATCCCAGGCCATTTTCAGTTCTGCGATCAAAGCATCCTTCGGCAGATCCTTCGAAAGTCGTAACCAGGGGCGACGAGCCAATTCATCCGGCTGAATTCCCTTCTGTTTGCCCACCAGAGTTATCCCGGTTACGTC
>JABMRP010000985.1 GCA_013202535.1 Planctomycetota bacterium | reverse complement strand
GCGGTGCTGCTGTTGCTTTTGGAATGGCCCCTATACCAGCGGCGGTGGATCGCCTGACATGACGCTCCTTCTCTCACAACTCCGAATCGCATCGCCCTTCTGGCTAGGATTGTTCCTATTGCTGCCGTTGGTCGCCTGGCACGCGCGTCGCAGTCTGGTCAGTTTCGGTCGCACGCAGCGGATCCTTTCCATCGCTCTCCGCATGGCGGTGGTGACCACCTTGACATTGGCATTGGCCGACATTCAAGAGTTCCGGACCAGCGATGAGCATTTTGTCGTGTTGGCCGTGGATTGCAGCGGCAGCATCGACGAAGCGGCCCGTCTCCAGGCGGCGGCGTTTGTCGAGAAAGCGGTCAGCGGAGCCGACGGGCATCGATTCGCGGTGATTCCATTCGCCGGCCGTGTGGGCCCGGTGGGGGAGGAAATCGGCACCCCATCGGCCGAATGGCAACTCGACGCATCCAACCCGACTGCCGTTCTGCGTCGCGCGGGAGCCGAAATTCCGGCCGATTACGTGGGCCACGTCGTGCTGCTCTCCGACGGCCACGAAACGACCGGCGATCTGGCTGCTGCGGCCCGAGCCTCGCGGATGCCGGTCTCCGTGGTTCCGCTGGCCGGGCCGAAAGACGAGGTGTCGATTGCCTCGGTTCGCGCGACTCCGGCGCCGGGCGTGGGCCAGATGTTCGTCGTCGAGGTCGTCGTCCGCTCCGATCACGACGACGACGGGATACTCGAACTGCGACGCGGCCGGCGGAGCGTCTTTCGCGACACGGTCAAGGTGGCTCAGGGTAACACCCACTTTCGCTTCCGGCAGAGGATCGACGACGAGAACGAAACGATCGTTGCGTTCACGGCCGAGATCAAAGTTGCAGATCCCAACGACGTTCATCCGGAAAACAACACCGGCGGCGACGTCGTATTCCCCGTCGGTCGGCCGCGAGTTCTGGTCGTCGACAATCAGCCGCGGCTTGCCAGCCATCTGGAAAAGGCCCTGGGCGCGGAGAATATCGCCGTCGACCGCCGCACGCCGGCGCAGACACCGGCCGATTTCGAGTCGTTGCGGCAGTACGATCTCGTGGTGCTGTCGAATGTGCCGGCCACGGCATTGTCGCCCGGCAAAATGAACGCCTTTCGGCAATACGTCGGCGATTTCGGCGGCGGGTTGATCGTCGTCGGCGGAGACCAGGCGTTTGCCCTGGGCGGATACCGCGAGACGGTCCTGGAGGAACTCCTGCCGGTCTGGTGCGATTTCAAGAAGAAAAAGAAACGCCCCAAGCTGGCGCTGGTGCTGGTTATCGACCAGTCGAAATCGATGACGGGCCAGAAGATCGAACTGGCCCGAGAGGCCGCGCGCCGGGCCATCGGGGTACTGTCCGCCGAAGACCAGCTCGGGGTGATCGCCTTCGAGGATGACAGCCGCTGGATCGTGGAGATCCAGCCGTGTGGTGATAAAGACGAACTCCTGCAGCGCGTCGAGACCATCGACACGCACGGCGGCACCAACGTCTTCCCGGCCATGGAAAAAGCCTATCTGGCACTACGCGAAGCGTTCGCCGAGAACAAGCACGTCATCGTCTTGACCGACGGCGATTCGATTCCCGGCGACTTTCGCGAATTGGTCGGCGAAATGGCCGCCTCGGGAATCACCGTCTCGACCGTGGCGATGGGCCGCGAGGCCGGACGGGGACTGTTGGAGGACATTGCCAAACTGGGCGGCGGTCATCCTTACTTCTGCGCCGATCCGAAATTGGTGCCCCAAATCTTCGCTCGCGACACGCTCCGTGCGAGCAAGGCGGGCATCAACGAAGAGCCATTTTCGCCGCAACTGATCGATGCCCAGTGGGCCCTCTCGGGCGTCGACATGGCCGGCGCGCCGCGACTGTTGGGTTACGTCGAGACGCGAGCCAAGCCGGGAAGTCGCTTGGTGCTCCAGACCGAGGCCGGCGATCCGCTCTTGGCCTGGTGGCGCTATGGGCAGGGTATGACCATGGTCTTCACGTCGGATATTCAGGATCGTTGGGCGGCCGCCTGGTTGCGATGGCCCGGCTTCAACCCGTTTTGGGCCCAACTGGTCCGCCACGCCATGCGCCGCGAGCGGGGAGACCAGTTCCTCACCCGGCTCCGCCAAGACGGCGATCGGACACACGTGGCGGTCGAGGCGGTCGATCCCGAGGGCCGGTTCCTTAATCGGGCCCGTGTGAAGCTCACCCTGGTCGATCCCTCCGGCGAAACGGCGGAAAAGGAACTTACGCACGTCGCTCCCGGCCGATACGCAATCGAACTCGACACGGCGATGCCCGGCACGTATTTTCTGGAATTGGCACTGGAGCATCAAGGCCGAGTCGTCTATCGGCAGCGCCGAGCCGTGGTGGTGTCCTTTGGCGAGGAGTTTCACGGGCGGCCGACGAACGAGGAACTCTTGCGCCTCGTAGCAGAGGTTTCCCGCGGCACGTACGACATCCAGCCGACCGACGTATTCGCGACACCCGATGAGACGGTTTCCACCTGGCAGCCGCTGTTTGCGTACCTGTTGATGATCGCGGTCTTGCTGTTTGCAGTCGACGTGGCCGTGCGCCGCGTGAACCTCGCGCGATGGTGTGCGCCGTAACAAAGAAAGGGAGCCGCTGGTGAACATCGCCCTGATAACTTGTCTCGCATTGCTCGGCGCGCCGGACGAATCGGCGCCGGGGAAACTCGTGCCGGCGGCCGAAGGGACGTTTCCCGACTGGCGAGAAAGCCGCCCTTATGCCTCGACACTGGCCGAACTGGCAACCCGCGCTGGGAAAGGTTCCGATGGTTCTACCGCCGGGGTAT
>JABMRP010000984.1 GCA_013202535.1 Planctomycetota bacterium | reverse complement strand
ACGTGACGGCATGAGTTATCGCACCGGTCCCGGCCGGTAATTTGCAATTTGCAATAACCAATTCCCAATTTGCAATCTTCCTTCCTTCTCCCATCCGAACACGCATTACCCCAAGAACCCGCCCGGCCCCCTCTCTCTCGGCGGGAGAGGGGATCTCTTCCATCACGTTCCCGGCTTGCCGTAGATCTCGACTTCGGTGTAGTGGTTCTTGTCGTCGTCGTTCTTCACGTCGACATTGTTGCCGCGACTGGAGAGACGGACGTAACGGCCCTGGAAGCCGCGGCCGTCGACCAGCTTCCCCTCCGACGTCTCGACGTAGCCCATGTCGGGGCCGATCCCCATGCCGGACGAACCATCGTAGTCGTTGTTGAAAACGGTCTCTGATTCGAGGAAATCGGGATCGTCGCTGATCTCGACGATCACGTCGCGGTACACCCGGGCTTCGGCGTGATTGTGCCAGAGGAAGACGGCGTAGATGGTCGACTTTTGCCCCAGATCAATCTGCACCCATTCCGTGCCCGGGCGAAGTTCGAGGTAGCCGAAGTCGGACGCCTCTTTGTCGCCGTCGGTTACGAAATCGACTTCACCGGCGGCCGGGGCCGGGTCGCTGCACGTGACCGGCTTGCCGCGCGACAAGTTGATCGTTCCCTTGGGAGCCAGGAACGGTCCCCGCGGCTTGCCTCGGGGCTTGGCCACGTTGGGCTCGTTCAACGGCACGGGCGTGCCACGAAACGCCGGGGCCGGCAGATCGAGGTCGATTTCAACCATGTCGCCGAGCGTCGTCGGAGTTTCTTCCGGCGGCTCGGGGGTCTCGGGCGTCGTGCCCTCTTCCGGCGGCTCGGGAGTCTCGGGCGTGGTGCCCTCTTCCGGCGGCTCGGGAGTCTCGGGCGTCGTGCCCTCTTCCGGCGTTTTGGAGGTCGAGCCCTCTTCCGGCGTTTTGGAGGTCGAGCCCTTTTTCGGCGTTTCGGTCTTCTTGCTGGAACTCTCCGAGGGGCTCGAAGTAGAAGCCACCGGGGAGCACCCCAGCGGCACCAGCAAAGCGATCACAAGCAGGGGCAGCCACGGGCGGCCCAATTGTCGTATGTGTTTCACGTCTTATCTCCTCAAATATACATGCTACTCAAAACGGAATTCCATGGAACCGATCCGGCAACTCGCTTCGCGAGGCTACTGGATGAGCTTTTGGGCTCGGCCGCGAACCTTCTCGTCCTTGGCCACGGTCAGCACCTTCTCCATGGCCGACTTGGTCAGGGTCGCGTCGCCATCTTCCATTGTCTCAACAATCCGCACGGCGGCAAGGGCGGCGTCCTCGGCCAATTCGGCGTCGTCCAGCATGGTAACGACCAGGGCCAGCGACGGTGCCGAGGCGATGCCTCCCAAGGTGCCCACGACGATGCGTTTCTCTTGGAGCCGCTTGGATGCCTGGAAAGCCTCGTCGAGCAGTTCCGTATTGGCCGGCCGATCACCCAGCGGGTTGGCCAGACGAACCATGCCGCGAATGGCCAGGACCTGATGTTTCGGGTTATCGCTTGCGGCGAGCTTGCTTAGATGGGTTGCCACGGCCGGATCTCCCAAGCCGGCGAGCATCCGCACGGCTTCGTCGCAAACCGCCGCGTCTTCGTCTTCCAGTCGGGCGACGATCGCAGCCATTGCCTCGGTGCCACCGGCTCGAGCCAGGGCACGCAGCAGGGCGATGCGAGCCGGCGGGGCGGCGTCGGCCAGACCTTCGATAACGGCCCCGGCACACGCTTCTCGGCCACGACTACAGAGGACCAGCAGCGCCAACTCGGCTTTCTTGCATTCGACCTCGCCCTGGGCGGCCTTCAGCGCCTTGACCACGGCGGCGGCTTGGCTCTCGTCGGCCAGGAATCTCAGGGCCCCCAACGCGGCGACGCGCACCGAAGGGTCCGGATCGGCCGCGCTTTGGAGCACGGCGGGCAGCGCCTCCTTGGCGTTTCGGGCGGCCAGGGCATCGAGCAAGACGACGCGCACCGGCGGCTCGCCTTGGCCCAGCAGTTCGAGGATTGCCGCGCTGGCCTCATCGCCCCGCATTCGCACGAGGCTTTGCCGGGCTGCCGATTTCTCCAGATCGGAGCCGGTTGCCGCTTTGGCGGCCAGAAGGGGCACTTCGGCCGTGCTGCCCAACGAACCCAGAGCGCCAAGCGCCGCGGCACGGACCGCCTCGGACTCGCTCTTGAGTGTCTCCAGGATCGCGGGCCGGGCCGCCGCGTCTTGGCGATCACCGAGCGCCTCGAGCAGATCGGCTTGGCCGTCGGGCGGCAGATTGGGCAGAAGTTCGGCGAATTTCTTCGTGGCCGCTTCGCCCCGCACTTCCTCGCGAACCTGTTGTAGTCCCAACGCCCGCATGTCGCGATCGGCGTCGGCAACCAGTTCGGCGACCATCTGAATGACCGCTTCGTTTGGTTCTTCATCTTGGGCCGGTACGGGACTCCCGGTCAGACAGACCAGGGCCAACACCAGCAGGCCGGCAACGGCCCGTCTCCTGTGGATTGCAGTCAAGGGTTCTCCTCCTGCTTCGTGGTTTGAGATTCTCACCCGGATGGGGAACCCGGGCCTTGGGGGTGTTTTCAAACGGGTTGTTGGTTAGCCAGATAGCAAACGAGCCCGCATGCTCTTCGCCACCGTCGGGCTTGTCCCGGCGGGGCGATGATTGATCGCTAGCAACGACCGCTGCAACTGCCATGGTCCAAACTCCCGCGTCCGCAGCCGAAGGCTGCGGACGCGGGAGTGGGAACGGTTGGTTTTCGTAGTTGCCGCCTAGCAGTCAATCATCGCCCCGCCGGGACAAGCCCGACGGTGGCGGGAGGTCACGAACTTCATTCGGCTTAGCGT
>JABMRP010000983.1 GCA_013202535.1 Planctomycetota bacterium | reverse complement strand
TTGTCCGGGCAACCATTTCCAAACCCAAAAACTTTCCAGAAAAACGATTCGCAATCACAAGTGTGGAACTTGGGTTAGAATGGTAGCCGAAGTCGTGAGACTTCGGCGGATACCACGAATCCCCCAAAGTCTCACGAATCCGGCTACCAAGGGACGAGAAAGGGGGCAGAACTATTTCGCCGTAAAACAGTTCTGACCCCTTTTTCGTTTCCTTTTTCGTTTGCCTTTTTCGTTTCCCTTTTTCGTTTCCTTTTTCGTTTCCATCAATATAACCACGGTAATCCCAGTGTTATGTTAGTCCGCGGGACGCCTCGGCAAAACACCCCCCACGGGCAAGTCGGCGCAAGTAGTTGACTACCCACGCATTACGCCACTATACTGCCGGAATCCGCGGGGCTCACGTCCCCGGCAAATGGAGATTTTGTGTAGAATAATGAGTTCTGTCGCTTGGGAGACCAACCATGCCGTGCCTCTTGCGTCGCTTCTGCCTTCCATCGCTGTTGTGTCTCCCCGTCGGCTTTCCCCCATCCCTTTGCGCGGACGACTCGCCGCTCACAGTTGAGCAACGTGAAGCGATTGCCGTTTTGACGGAGCTTGGTGGAACTGTGAATTACCAGCGAAAGAAACCGGGCAGGCTCGGCCAATTCAGCCTCTATCTCGATGCCAATGGATCGAAGAGGTTTTCCGACAAGCACCTCGCGTATCTTGAGCATCTCCCGAAACTCGAACACGTCTATCTACACGGTACAAATATCGGCGATGCTGGACTTGTTCATCTCAAAGTTCTGTCGCGCTTGTCCAGTTTGGATCTGAGCTTCACGCGGATTACCGATGATGGGCTTACTCATCTAAGCGGTCTCACATCGTTGTGGTATCTGTACCTTGACGGCACAGAAATCACCGATGCAGGTATCAAGCACCTTCTTCCGCTGACCAATCTGAACAACATGAGCCTCTCCGAGACAAGAGTATCTCGGAACGGCTCCGCCAGAATCGCTGAAACGCTCCCCAAGATCGATCGCGACGTTAGAAAGCTGATCTTTCACATCGATCACGGTGAGAAGATTGGCCGGATCAAGGAGCAGGCACCCTGGATCGGCACGGTTCATTTCTTGGGCGGCGGAGTTGTCGACGACTCGGATCTAGTCCAACTGTCGCAAATCCCCGAACTCCAAACTCTCATTGTTTCCAACAGCAAGGTAACCGATGCCGGACTGGAGAAACTGAAGGGATTGACCAGACTCGAAACGCTGGACCTAAGCGACACTCTGGTCACCGACGCCGGCCTGGAGCACCTCAAAGGACTGGCCAACTTGGTCTTTCTGAATCTGCGCGACACCAAGATCACCGACGCCGGGCTGGAGATTCTTCTCCTAAACGATACGAAGGTGACAAGCCATGGGCTGGAACACCTCAAACCGCTCCATCGGCTGCGTGTCCTCTTCCTGGATCGCACGGCTGTGACAGACGCGGCAATGGAACATCTTGCCGAGTTGAAGACATTGCGCAAACTCAAATTGGCGGACACAGCGGTGAGCGACAAAGGCCTTGCAAAGTTGTGCCAGGTGCGGCGGTTGACCAGCTTGGGCCTGGACAGAACGAAAGTGACAGACGCCGGGTTACATCATCTGGTGCGACTGGGGCACCTCAAGGGGGTGAGCCTTCCTGATGCGGGGGTGACCGCTGAGGGCGTCAGAATGCTGAGGGAGCATCTTCCCGGGACATGCATTCATGTTGCCGATGGGTACAATCCATATCCCATTGCGCTTCAACACGGTCGCAAATACCAAGACCCGAAGACGGTCAGACCCATCCGGGGCGTCGTTTGTATCGGTGACGGCGTCATCGATGCGGACCTCAAGCAGTTACTGGAACTTCCGTTTTTGGAATCCGTGGAGTTGTCGAAATCCGCGATTTCGGACGTGGGGCTCCAGTATTTGGCAAAGATACCCCGACTACGAGTCTTGGACTTGGACGACACGGCGATCGGCGATAAGGGGCTGGAGCATTTGATATCGGCGAAAAACCTGGAGGTACTCCGCCTCAACGGCACGAGGGTAACGGACCGTGGAATGATATTCCTAAAGCAAATACCCCGGCTCAGATTTCTTGATTTAGATAACACAACCGTTGGGGATGCCGGATTGGAGCATCTTGGAGAAATGGAACATTTGCAATCACTCCAGCTCCGAAATACAAAGGTCAGCGACAAAGGCCTGGCAAAGTTGGGCACGCCACGGCAGTTAAGACATTTGACCCTGGATGCGACGAAGGTGACGGCAGAGGGGGTCAGGATACTGGGTAAGAAACTCGAAGGTGCAAGCATCTATTCTGACTTCGAGTGACCAAACGCGACTCTTGTCCGATACCGATGCTTTTCAAGAGTTCCGGGGCTAAACAGCTCTCGCAATAACAAGGAGAATGTCATGTCCAACTCGCCGCGAAGCCGCCACCTCAACCGTCGCCGTTTCCTGAAGCAAGCCGCCGTGGGCGTCGGGGTGGCGAGCACGGGATGGATGGGCGCTGACCGCACGGTTGCCAACACGGTAGCCGAGGAAGGTTTCTCCTTCGGCCTGGTGACCGACGTCCACTTTGCCGACGTGGCCACCGCCGGTTCGCGACACTACCGCGATTCGCTCGACAAGCTCGGCCGGGCGGTCGGCGAGTTCAAGCGTCGCAAGCTGCCCATGGCCGTCGAACTGGGCGACTTCATCGACGCCGGACCGTCGGTCGAGAAGGACCTCCAGTATCTCAAGACGATTCGCGGCGTTTGGGAACGGTTCTCCGGATCGCGCCATTTCGTGCTGGGCAACCACTGCGTCACGGCATTGACCAAGGAGCAGTTTCTGGCCAACTGCGGAACGACCGTTCGGCGATCTTATTACTCGTTCGACACCGGGCCGTTTCACTTCGTCGTGCTCGACGGCAACTTCCGCCGCGACGGCGTATCCTACAAGCCGGGCAATTTCTCATGGACCGACACGGCGATCCCCCCGGCTCAACTGGGCTGGCTGGCCGAGGATCTGAAGGCAGCCGGTGAGCGAAAGACGATCGCTTTCATTCACCAGAACCTCGATCGCGAGAAGGAATCCGTCGGCGTGAAGAACGGCCCCGAAGTGCGCGCCGTATTGGAGAAACCGGGCAACGTGCTGGCCGTCTTTCAAGGCCACCACCACGTCGGCGGATACCACAAGATCGGTGGTATCCACTACTACACGCTCAAGGCGATGGTCGAAGGCCCTGGCGCGGAGAACAACGCATTTGCCGTGGTCACGATCGACGCCACGGGCGGCATCACCGTCGACGGTTTCGGCCGCGAAGCCGATCGGCGGTTAGAATAGGCAGGATCGGCGGTTAATGGCTCGTCCTGACCTTGAAGACCGGGCTGTCGGCGTCGGGGAACTTGTCTTGGGCAACGAGCTCTTTGAAGGCCGCCGGGGCCGGCGCGCCGGGCTCCAGCATTCCGTTCTTGTCCATCCCATCACCGAAGAGCCTACACCCGGTCGGCAGGAGCAACGTGCCGCACAACAGGGCACATACGCCGAGGCTTCGCATGGTGTGAGACTGCAGACCGCGTCGTACGGATGGCTCGCGGTGCGTACGCGTTTTCATGGGGGGCTCCGTTGCGTCGTTACTGCGAATCGCGGGCGTCTTGGCTACCCACCCGCGGCTGCCGCATGAAGTCGGTCATGGTCTTGGAGGGGTGCGATCCCGTCTCTTCCTCGGAACCGAACATCCGCAGACCGTGGATCGGCTGGCGCTGCCCGTCGGACTTCCAGTTCGGGAACAGCTTACAACCGGAAGACAACGCGCAAAAGACACAGGCCAGGACAATCGCTTGCCACCGGCGACTCTTGAGACTTTTCATGGCTACCGATCCCGTGGAGAGCGATCCCGTGGACAATACTGACGCACAAGCGGCCCGAGCGGCGAGTGCCCCTCGATGCCAACATAGGGTGGCGAAGTGTCTCAGAAACGGCCGGCCGTGTCCAGAGCGAAACTGTTTGTGATGTAACCGTTTACGGACAGGGGGGTTACGATGCGTCCCCATGAGACGGTTGCAAAGCCAACCAGATTGTACGATGGGCCTCCGAGCCCGTCGGTCCAGAATCATCGACGGCCTCGGAGGGCCATCGTACAGAAGGATCACCCCTGCGCGATCAGTAGTCGACCGGCTTGCCGTCGGCCCGTTGGAACAGGCGGCGGAGGGTCTCGGCGTCGAGCTT
>JABMRP010000982.1 GCA_013202535.1 Planctomycetota bacterium | reverse complement strand
CGATCCTGCCGTCGTGACGATCCATGGCGACGATCTTCACGGGAACATCGCCGTATTTCTCGACCGTTCCAAAGACAGGAACAATGAGCCGGTCATTGGAGATGCGTATCCGGCCGAACCGGTCTTCTTCCTCGGGCAGTTTCAATTCGGCGATTTTCTCACCGGTAGCCGGATCGTACACCAGACACACCTTCTCGTACGTCAAGTAGATACCGTCCTCGGCCGCCACGAAGTGGAAGCCCGTCGACCGCCAGTTGGCCCGCCTTCCCGGGCTCAAGCCGTCCTTCAAAGGCACTTGCCAGAGAATTCGTCCCGTGTAGATGTCGACGGCGGTCAACTTTTGTGGTCCTTCGATAAACATCCGGCCTTCGATGACGGCCAAACTCGGCGACCACTGGTGACGGTCGTAAAACAGATCGGGATGCGCCGCCGGGCCACCGAACCAGAGGACGCCCAGCGGGGCTTTCACCAGTTGGTCCTTCGACATCATCGTGTTCGCCGGGTCGGCATATTCGTCGGTCCAGTCGGCCGCTCCCTCCAAGGCGCCAGCCCGGGTGAGAAGCGTGAACGGCCCCTCGCGCTGGACCCGGGCGTTGGGCAATTGCTTTGCCAGTTCTCCCAGATCTTCGTGGGCCCCGTCGGTAAGCTCCGCGCAGGCCACACCGCCATACGGGCGCAGCGCCTCGTAGACCGCTTCGACCAACGGTCCGCCGCGCTCGACCCCTGCTGCTTTAAGGTCTTCCGAAACGATCAGGTTGGCCATGTAAGGTGGCAGGGAAAAAGTGACCGGATCGCCGACGCGGGCCACCACGCGCGAGCCGTATTGCCCGGCATCCGAGAACCGGCGGCGAATCCGTGCGACCTTTTCGGCGTCCGGGTCGACGGCGATCAGTCGCAGGTCGGACTGCCGCACCAGCTCGTCGAGAGTCTGGCCGGTTCCGATCCCCAGCACCAGGCCGTATCCCTGCTTGGCCTTTGTGCAATCGAGCAACCGGGCCACCTTGTCGGCCGCCGGAGTGCTTTCGATCTTCGCTTGCGCAAGGGCATGGATCCCCGGCTGTCGCTTCTCCGGGCCAAAGCAATGGACCAGACCTTCGCGCGTGGCGACAAAGAGCCGCTGGTCGGCGGCAAGCATGGAGGTCGGCTCGCCGGGAACGGTTGTCGACCACGATACGGCGGCCGCGGAAGACTCTCCCGACGGGATGTCGACGGCAAACAGAACATTGCCCCAATGGCCGTAAAGCCGGTTGCCGGCCAGGATCGAAACGGTCGGACGACTCTTCTCGGGGATCGTTGCGCCGCATTTCTCGGCGGCGGCGAGAATCGCTCGTCCGTCCACTTGCCACTGTACGGGAAAGACCTGCTTCTTGATCGTCTTGCCTTGGCGATCCTTCACCTCTACCCACTCGAATTGTTCGATGTCGAAACACGCGACGGCATTGTTCGAGAGGACCGTGAAAACGTGGTTGCCCCTGGTTACCGGGCGGTGGGCCCGCAACGAGACTTTCTGGCGGTTCACCGCGTTGTAAGCTCCGCCGCCGTGAAACACCCAAGGCCCCGAGGCGGTCAGGTGATAGCCCGTCCCACCTCCCGGCCGGTCAAACGTCTCGCTCGAAATGTCGTATTGTAGTGCCGGTTTACGGCCACACGGAATCAGGACGCCGCGAGGGCTGGCCACCGCGTATCCCTGGGCTACCACTTCGCCGGGCAATTTGGTGATACTGGCCACGGGCTCGGTTTCCGTGCCGTCGACGTCGATGGCATGCAGAAAGACTCCCTCAAACGGCCAGACACCGGCGGTGAAGTAGAGCTTCCCGTCGGCGAGCACGGGGCCGCCACGAACGGGCCAGACGGAGATCAGGTGTTCGTTTCCGATGACCTTTCGAGCACGGGGGGCCGCGTCGTACTTCCACACGAGCTCGCCCGATTCCGCTCCCACGCAATAAAGACACCCGTCGTCCGAGCCGAAGTAGATTCGCCCCTCAAAGGCCACGGGCGCAAAGCGCACGGGACCCTCGGCGAAGAACTGCCACTTGCGATCGCCCGTGCGCGTGTCGATGGCCGTGACCGACTCGGTGGCAGCGGAACCGACGAACATGGTCCGGCCAAGTACCACGGGTTCATGCGATGCATCAAACATCAGCCGCGGGTCTGCCCAGGCCGGCTGCACGGGTCCACAATCGCGCGACCATTGCGGGTGAAGCTCGCCGGGAAGCGTTTCGTCGGGAGACGCCCCGCTACGCTGGGCATCATGTCGCCACATGGGCCAGTCGGCGGACTGGGCTTTCTGGCCGGCAAGGGTGACGACAACTAAAGACGCAACGCAGAGATACAGATACCGCTTGGCCGATTGCATCGGAAGACATCCTTTCAGCGGAGTGACCGCAAGGGGTGGGGAGAATTACCATTCAGCGGAGCGTCAAGAGCTTACTTGTTAGTAGGGACACCCCTTGTTTCCCTCGGTCCCAAGCGCCGGCTTGGGACCGCGATCTCGGCCCACGGCGGGGTCGGGGGCCCCGCGCCGAGTGAGGGGCGGATTACTCCGCGTTGGCGATCGTTTCGGGCGCCGGCTCTTTGTCTTCGCAGACGATGCGGAAACCGACGTTCCAGACGCCCTGCCACGACTGGTAGCTGAGGCGGTACGTGTCGCGCCGGTTGGCCGCCAGGCCGATCGCCCCGGCGCCGCGGACCACCTTGCGGCCTTGCGGTGTACCCTCGTCGCGGCCGTCACCGGGCTGGTATGGATAGGGGCGATAGTCCGACCGGGTCCACTCGGCCACGCTGGTGGGCATGGCGTCGACCCCCCAGGTACGACCGTCGCCGTTTTGATCGGCCGTCGCGCCGCCGCGGCAGACAAACTCCCACTCCGCCTCGGTCGGCAGCCGATATCGGCGGCCGGTCTGCTCCGAAAGCCAGCGGCAGTAGGCCGTCGCCCGCTCCCAGGAGACGCGAATCGCCGGTTGGCCCGGCTGATTCAACGGGTTGCCGCGATTCGAGTGGTCCTTGCCGCCGCGGTCGAGATAGCGGCTGTCGTGATCCGGATCGAACATCGCGAACTGTTCGTTGGTGATCACCGTCTTGCCGATCCAGAACGGCTGTTTGATTTCCACGCGGCAGGGCGGGCGCTGGTCGGCCGCGCCGGCCGAGTCGCCCATTACGAATTGGCCCGCCGGGATACGCATCAGCGTAAGCTCAAGTTGCTTCTCGCCGGACGTGCCCAGCGAGATCGTCCGCTGGTTGTCCTCGCCCTGTCGGCGACGCGCTTCGGCGGCGTCGAACGGCCAATCGGGACATTTCACGTCGACCACCTCGACCACCCTTGGCGCGGGTGGGATGATCGGCGTGATCGGCTCGGTGGGAAGCTCCGGTATGTCCTCGTAGTCTTCGGTGACGCCCGCGTACAACTGGCGGAGTTCCGCCCGGCGCTTGCGCTGGCCGTTGGGAATATCGCGGAATTCGCCCCAGGTGCCATAGTAGGGAACGTTCAAATCGATCCACGTGTAAAGCCGCTCGCTGGCTTCGCGATCGAGTTTCACGCCGTGGTGCCCCTTGGCCAACATCTGGATCAGCGGGCTGGTGTCGGCGTGGTATTCGGCGGCCGGGAACATGTGGTAATCGCTTTCCGGGCCGGGTCGGCGAACGTGTTGCTGCAACGTCTTATACGCCCGGCTGAACGTCCGCACGTTGTCCTGCCGCAGGTCGGAAAGCTGTCGGCCGTTGTGCGGCTTGTCGTTGTGGCAGCCGACGCAATGCCTGTCGAGCACCGGCTGCACTTCGCGATCGAAGCTGAAACCGCGCGCCGCTCCGAACCAGGGCTCGATCCTCTGCGGCGGCTTTCTTACCGCCAGGGTTTTGTGTGTGGGCGGCGCGTCGGTCAGCTTCTCGTGGCAGCCGACGCAGGAGATATTTTCGCCCGGCATGGCCACGAACCAACTACGCATCAGTTGCACGGCCTTGCCGTCGGCGTCCAGCGGTTGCACGGCGATGGGCGTGTTGGCCGGGATACGGAACACCGACGAACCGTCCGACTCGACCTTGACCGTGCCCAAAATGCGATGCACGTCCCACGGTCCTTCGATGCCGATGTACGTGTGGTTGGCCAGTCCTTGGTAACCGTAGTCGAACGCAAACAGCCGCAACTCCTTCACCGTACCGCGAGCAACGCCTTTGAGTCCGTTGCCGGTGTATACATCGGAGAGATAAACGACGGCGTCCTTGACGCGCGCGTCGACTCTCTCGGGAATCACCGGCGGCCGCACGGTCGGGCGCAGCGGCACGGGCTCCAGCATGGCAACGCCCGGCTCGATGCAAACCGGCACGATGTTGTCAAACACGTCGACCAGGTAGATCCCCCAAGCCGACTTGGCGTCGGGCTGGCAGGCGGTGAGGAAGTACTTCTCGCTCAAGGGGAACGGATGTAAGAATCGCGGCCAGGAACTGTTGACCAACTGATCGCGGATGATCGGCTCGACCTTTTGGCCGTAACCCGGGATCCGCTGTACGACCCCGTCGGCCTCGTGTTGGCCCT
>JABMRP010000981.1 GCA_013202535.1 Planctomycetota bacterium | reverse complement strand
GCACGGTGACCTATCGCCAGCAGCCGGTGGAAGGTGCCCAGGTGATGTTCATGGCCGCCAAGGGCCCTTCCGCATCGGGAACCACCGACGCCGAGGGCCGCTTCGAGTTGATGACCTTCGAGCCCGGCGACGGAGCGGTCGTCGGGAGTCACAAGGTGCTGATCTCCAAGAAGGAGGAGATTCCCGATTCCAGCGGCGCCGATTCGCCCTACAAGATGACCCGCGACCTGTTGCCGCCGCGTTACGGCAACCCGGCCCAGTCGGGACTCACCGCCGACGTGCAATCCGACGGCAAGAACGATTTCCCGTTTGATTTGAGCGATTGAAAAGCCGTAGCTGTAGCTGTAGGGTGCGTCGTGACGCACCAAATGCATGTCGCTTTCCAGCGTGGTGCTCCAGCACTCAAGCTTACACGACCTGGTAAGTATGGATCTTCCGGGCGCTTACAGTGGGTGAGGGTTTTCGGAACGTTTGTTTGTCGGCGAGCATCGGACGTTGGCTCAACCATCTATTCGGGATCGCTCGCTTGTCGAGCGTCGCCATGATACGAAATTCAAGGAACGCCGCCATTCACCCTATCGTGGGTCGCCAGAGGCGCCTGGACACAGCGTCTAGATCGGGGTCGTTCCGACCTCGGGTATCGTGTCCAGCACCGCTCGGGCCTCGGCTTCGGCCGCCGGGGCCGTCTGGGCGAATTTTCGCAGTTCGCGGTCGGCTTCTTTAAGCTGTTTCTCGTAAAGGTCCCGTTGGCCCAGGAGACTCTCCGTCTCGAAGCGGCAGGCAACGCGGACGAACGGTCTTGGCAGGTTGAAAACCTACCCCAGGAAGACGGCCCGCAGCCTAAAACACCTCCTTGGGACGCCATTCGAGGCGGACCTCTCCTCCGAGAAGAAGACCGCTTCGTCCGGGGGGCGGAGCGACCTCGCACGAGGAGGGCGTTGGGACGGTAAGCATCCGGATGGGTCGCGATGGAAGAAGGCGGGGGCTTGAGGTTGGGTTCCACCTCTGTATATGGGTGTGCCCTGATCCGACCCGGGGGCGCGTCACGTTGCGCCCGTGACCGCGGTCGGTTGGAAACGGCAAGAGCAACGCGCTTTCCGCGAACGAGAGTCCGCTATGATATAATCAGAAGGCCCTGCCACCACACGGTTTGTGCTTGAGAGTCTGGTGGGCGTGCCGCCGAACCCGCGGCTACAAGATCGCGGACAAACCAACGACTTCACTTCGTTAAGGAAGAACCACATCGTGAAACGGAATCAGAAAATCAGCTTGTTGCTGACGACGGCTTGCTTGTGGGTGGGCGGTGTTGCAGCGGCAGCGGACTCCTACTACAAAGACCCGCCCCTATTCTCCACCGCGCCGAGTCCGGGGAAATCGCTACAGACGATCGACCGCTTCGGGCCGGTCGGCATGGGAGTTGAACTGCATCAGCCCGCCTTCGTGATGAAGATCAAGAACATCGAGGAAGGTTCGCCCGCGGCGACGACGGGCAAGCTGAAGGCTGGTCAGATTATCCTGGCGATCAACGGGCAGAAACTCAAGGACATCGACCCGCGGATTCAACTGGCGCAAATCCTGGCCGCGGCCGAGGCGACCGATGGCGTGATGAAGTTTGCCGTCAAAGACGCGCCGGGTACTAAGGCCGAAGAGGTGATCGTCGAGGTTCCGGTCCTCGGGGCCTACAGCAAGACCTGGCCGCTCGATTGTCCCAAGTCGGCGAAGATCGTGCGCAACTTCGCCGACCATCTGGCCAAGCAGGATCCCGTTGGCGACTTCAATGGGATCCGTAATATCGCGATGCTTTTCCTGCTGTCCACCGGTGAGGACAAGGATCTGGAGTTGGTGCGCCGGTGGGCGCGGAGCGCCGCCAATCGCCCACACACCTATGCCTGGTATCTCGGCTATGGCGGCATCCCGCTGTGTGAATACTACCTTCGCACCGGCGACAAGGAGGTGCTCCCAGGCATCCAGAAGTGGGTCGACAACGCGGTCAAAGGGCAGTACCTCGACGGCTGGGCCGGCCGGGGCGGGGTCCCGAGCGTCACCTACGGCAATGGGCATCTTAATGCGGGCGGCACGGCGGTGGTCACCTTCCTGCTGTTGGCCAAGGAATGTGGTGCGGATGTTCCCGATCACGCCCTGCTCGGCGCGCTGGTTCACTTCTACCGCTACGCGGGACGCGGCGGCAATCCCTACGGCGACCATCGGCCGGAGGTCGGCTTTGTCGACAACGGCAAGAACGGCAACCTCGCCTTTGCCATGGCGGCGGCCGCATCGCTCACTCCAGATGGCGAGAAGTCGGTCTACGCCGGGGCACGCGACGTCTGCGCGATGACCAGTTTCTACACCACGAGCTTCATGCTGCATGGCCACACCGGCGGCGGCATCGGCGAGATCTGGCGTAGCGCCGCGATGGGATTGCTATGCGAGAAAAAGCCACGGCAGTACCGCGAGTTCATGAACAATCGCCAGTGGCATTACGACCTCTCGCGGCGCTTCGACGGCTCGTTCGGCATCCTCGGCGGGGGGGGCTATGACAAAGACATGTGGGGTGTCGGCTACAGCCTGGCCTACACCATTCCGCGCAAGACG
>JABMRP010000980.1 GCA_013202535.1 Planctomycetota bacterium | reverse complement strand
TCCCCTTGGCCGGACCGGCCAACCGCCAGGGACGCACGGCCGCCGACGTGATCGCCGGGCGCGACGCCCAATATCGCGGTTCGCAGGGGACCGCCGTGGTCGGCGTCTTCGATCTTACCCTGGCCGCGACCGGGGCCAGCGAGAAGATGCTCGTCGAGGCCGGCATGGCCTACCAGAAAACGTACACCCATTTGGCCCATCACGCCGGTTACTATCCCGGCGCCGAGATGATCGCCATGAAGCTGCTGTTCGATCCCAAGACAGGCCGTGTGTTGGGCGCGCAGGCGGTGGGCAAGGCGGGCGTCGAGAAGCGGATCGACGTGTTGGCCATGGCCATCCAGAAGGAAGCCACGGTCTACGACCTGGAAGAGGCCGAGCTGTGTTACGCCCCGCAATACGGCAGCGCCAAGGACCCGGTCAACATGGCCGGTTTCGTCGCCGCCAACATCCTCCGCGACGACGTCGATATTGTCCACTGGCCCGAACGCCCCGAGCCGATCGACGACCTTGACAGCGGCCCGCTGGTGATCGACGTCCGCACGCCGCGCGAAGTGAGCCGCGGCGCCATCCCCGGCACGCTGAACATCCCCCTGGGCGAACTCCGCTTCCGCCTCAAAGAACTCCCCCGCGACCGCGAAATCTGGGCCTACTGCGGTGTGGGGCAACGTAGTTATTACGCGGCGCGGATTCTTCGGCAGCATGGGTTTACGGTGCGTAACTTGAGCGGGGGGATGTTGTCGTTTGAGATGAACGTTCGGTGACGGTACTCGTTACGACGCTTTCCCCTCGTGACGGCGCGCCACTTCCGGAGATCAACGTGCGAAAAGTGATCTACTCCGTCGCCGCAAGCCTGGACGGCTACATTGCCGGCCCCGAGGGCCAATTCGACTGGATACCGATGGATCCGGAGATCGACTGGGCGGGCTTCATGAGCCGCTTCGACACCGTGCTCATGGGACGGCACTCCTACATGGTCGCCGCGTCGGGAGAAGGCGGCGCTTCCTTGCCGGACATGCCGTGCTACGTGTTCAGCCGCACGCTAGCCGCCGAGGATCATCCGAACGTGACGATCGTCGCCGACGACGCGGATCGAGTCATCAAGGATCTTCGCGAGGCGCCCGGCAAGGACATTTGGCTTTATGGCGGTGGAAACCTAGCGGGCAGCCTGCTCGAAGCCGGGCTGGTCGACATCGTCGAAATCGCGCTGGTGCCGATCCTCCTGGGCCGGGGTCTGCCAATGTTGCCGCCGATCGATTGCCGAACTCGTTTGGCCTTGACCAAGACGGAACGGTACGCCAGCAGCGGGATTGTGCTGTTGAGCTACGACGTGATTCGCTCCTGACGACGCTTTGGAGTGCGAGGACTTGTCATCGCTTTCCTTCTCCCAACATGGATAGCGTCACGAGCGGTTTCCAACCCGCGTGAAAAGGAAAGCGTCGACAAGTCGACGCACTCCAAATTACGGTATCTCCCCCTCACAACTGAAATCATCGAACGTGATATGCGCCCACTGCTGCGTGCGCCGATCGACGATCCGCAGCATGACCTTCTGGCCGACGTACGGCGCCACGTCCCAACGCACGCGGCGCAATACGGGGCTGTTGGTGCCGCCGGTGCGGAGCAGTTCCTTGCCGTCGGGTGTGCAAAGGGCCACGTACGTGTCGTCGTGGTTGCCGCCGCCGACCAGGAACGACATGGCCTTGCCGGTGAGCGTGAACTCGGGCGATTGGAGCACGCCGGTCATGCGGTCGTTGCCGTCGGCGCCGTCGGAACACTCGACGGTCGAGAGATGGTACTTGCCCTGCTTGTTGTACGGCACGTCGGTCCAGCGGGGTAGCGACTTCAAATCGCTCACCACCAGATCGAACTCGCCCTCGACCACTTTCCAGCCTTGCAGATCGCCCGACTCGAAATCGAATCGCAACGCACCCACCGGCTTGGCGTTGTCGTACGCCACGGGCCGAATCGGACCGCGACCGCGGGGAGCCGGCGCGGCAACTCGCGTGAAGCGGCAATCGAATCGCACGAGGTAAAGATCGCGCCCGGCGCTGGCGTGGCTGATCCCCCAGGTGATCCCCTGGCCGACGTGGCCCTCCCGGAAATTGTCGTCGCGAAAACAGCCCGGCGCACGCGGTACTCCGGCCACCACATTACGCGGCTGGAAGTCGAGCCCGTCGGCGGCGAAATAGATCTGCCTCGGCCCGGCCGCGCTGGCCAGCGACGCCACGCCCTCGCCGTGCGGCCAGACCATCACCTCGTGGCCCGGGTGCAGCGGCGAGGCGTCGTGTTTGCGGTAGGGTCCCTCGGGCTTGTCGGCAATCGCCACGCCCATCTTCGTCTCGCCCGGCGTGTGTTTTAGTTGGCGGCCTTTGTAGTGGAAATAGTACTTGCCGCCGCGCGCGATAAACGCCGCGTCGTCGACCCGCATGCTGTCGAACTCGGCCGGATCGTCGCTGGCGATGAGGATCGGATTGACATCGCTGCGGGTCCACGGTCCGTCGGGCGAATCAGAAACGGCCAGGCCGATGGCCGTCTTGGTGTTCTCGTCGAACGGGCTGGGCACGCCCGTGTAGAAGAGATAGAACTTTTTATCGGCAACAAGGATATTAGGAGTGAATACCCCGTGTACGTCCCAGTCGCCCTTCTCGCCTTTGCCGACGGCCAATCCCCCTTCGGTCCATGTCTTCCCGTCGGCGCTGCTGGCGTAATAGATGTCGGCCGAGTAGCCGCTGTTGTAGCCCCACACACCGGGCCCATCGGTCACCTTCGAGTACCATACAAAGAACTTCTCGCCGGCGCGGATCACGTCGCTGGGGTCGCGCCGCGTGACGCCTTTCTCCGGACCGATGGCCGTGGTATACGAAAAACTCCGCGGATAGGGGCCGCCGCCGTCGGCCGGCTTGGGTTTCTCCCAACGTAACGCATCAGGCCGGTGGGTCCCTTCGTCGAAGAATCGGGCTCCGCTGCCCACGCGGTCGTAATCGCCCAACTCGTCGCGGGCCTCTTCGACCAGCTTCATCAACTCGGCCACCACCTCGGGATGCTCGCCGGCCACGTTGTCTTCTTCCGCCACGTCGGCCGCCAGATCGTACAACTCCAACTCGGCAACGGCCGTGGTCATGCGTGCCGCCCAGGAACACCAGGCCGGTCGCGCAGGCCGCGGCAGCACCAGCTTCCAGTTGCCCTGGCGGACCGCTTGCAGATGGTTGTAGCTGTAGAAGTAGTACACCTTTCGCGGGTTCTCGGCATCAGTCTCGCCGCTGATCACCGGAAAGACGTCGTGGCCGTCGATCGTCCGGTCGTCGGGCAGTTTCGCGCCGGCCAATCGGGCGAACGTGGGCAGCAGGTCCATCGAGGTGAGCATCTCGGAAGAGACCCTTCCCTCGGGGATCTTGCCCGGCCATCGCATGATACACGGCACCCGGGGACCGCCTTCCCAGGTGGTCATCTTCCAGCCACGCAGCGGATCGGCGCTGCCGTAGTTGGTGTGGATCCCGCCCTCGCCGGCCAGTTGCTGTTCGACCCAGGGGCCATTGTCCGAGGTGTAGACCACCAGCGTGTTCTCGTCGAGCCCCAGTTCTTTGAGCGTATCGAGTACCTGCCCGGCGCTCCAATCGAGTTCCTGGATGACGTCGCCGTAGAGCCCCCGTTTCGACTTGCCGCGAAAGTCTTTCGAGGCGCCCAAGGGCACATGCGGCATGTTATGGGCCAGATAGAGGAAAAACGGCCGGTCCTTGTTCTCGGTAATAAAACGGATCGCTTCGGCCGTGTACTT
>JABMRP010000979.1 GCA_013202535.1 Planctomycetota bacterium | reverse complement strand
TGGATAGATCAGTGGGGTCGCCACCGATCCTGCTTCGTTCACTACGGAACACAAAACTATTTCTCACCGGTTACCGTCGGCTGTGGCCGCGGCCTTCTCCTGGCCAAACTGGACGGAAACCTTCTGGCCGGGCTCGGCCCAGCCCCAAATCGTGATGGGCTTATCACGCTGGATGACCATATTGTTCGAAAAGATGCCATGCGTCCTGAGCGTGCCGGCGGTGGCGGCACCCGTGCACAACGCGATGGTCAGCAGAATGGATAACGGGCAGAGGAACGATTTGCAGCGCATGATTGCTTCCTTTGTGTTTGGTTCTCCTGAACAGCCTTTGAATTCGATAGGGACAACGAACATCGCATGTCTCGTGGCACGCATTGTGATTCTCCGTTCGTGGTGCCGTCACTCCACCGGGCCCCAGATTTCTTCCAGCAGATCAACCAGCACGGGATCGTGCTGCTTGAGTTCTGCCCGCAGGAACGGGCAGAAGTCGTTGCGGCAGGAAGGGCCACCCACAAGCAAGCCATCGCCAGCAGCAAGTTGCTCTTCTGATTCCATTTCATGATGAGTCTTCCTCAATGAGTTGACGTGGTTGATCCCTCTGCGATGTGGGAGCCGCAGCCGCTATTCTTGGTTCTTTTGAGAGCCGTTGTTCGGTTGTTGCTTCTCCGCCTGGTCGGTCTTTGCGGGGGGCTTGTTCCGCGGGCGAAGACGGAGCGTGACCTTCGACCCAACCTTGGGAAGTTTGGCGGCATCAACCTGCCACATCAATGAATCGTTGCCGTGGCCGTACACGGCCGGCAGGCAGAGCAGTTCGTCGCCAAAGGTAACAATCGAGATCACGTTGCCACTGTGGTCGGCCAGGTACCGGCGCGGCCCTGGCCCGTCTCCGTGCAAAACCGATCCGGCAAAGAGAAACGTGTTCGGGAACCGGGCATCCTCTTCAGCAACCTTCTCATCCACCTCACCATTGTCTCCCGGCCTTTCCGCCCGGGCCACGAAATCGCTGATCGGATGCTCGACCTGCTTGCCGTTTGCGTTGTCGAATACGAGATAGACACCGACCGGATCGCCCCGCGGCGGGAAGTTACTCCATCGGGTTTGCTGCTCGTCGATTGGCCGTCGCATTGCCGGGTTGCCGTTTTTCGCGCCGAGCAGCAGCAACGCCGTATGCACGTGCATCGGCCTGGCCTCGGTCACTACGATCGATTCGTGCTCCTTGCTCCCCTTCGTGCAGGCGATCAACTCCAGCATCCCTTCATCGAGACAAATCGTAGCCTCGATGTCGACGCACCGCTTCTGAAAGTTGATCGCCAGGCCGGGCAGCTTGAAGTTCTTGCGGGCAGGCTTGGCGGCAGACTTCTCCGGCGCGGGCTTATGGTCAGATGCGGGTTCCGCTCCCCGGCTCACGCTGGAGAACACCGCCACGACCAGTACGAAGAATGCGGCATCGAGTGATTGGCTCCGGCGGCGGAAGATCATGGGTTGTCTCCGGCGGGCGGCGGTTTGTGTTTCCGGTTGGCGGCAGGTCCGCCAGACTCTCCAACACAAACCGTTTGGTGGCAGGACCTTCTGATTATATCAGATGGCGGCATGGCTGGCGAGGAAGGACCTATCGTTCTTGGGAACGCCCCTTCTTGCGGCAGAATCTCCCGCGGCGCAGCGTCTCTGCCATTCCAGGATGGCCTGACACTTCGAAGCAGATTGCGACGGTGCCTAAGGCGATTCGGTCCAACACACTTCCTGCCATTGTGCCTCCGGCGTAATGCGCGGAGGTGGCGCACCCCGCTGTACTTGGCACGATGCATCTCAGTGGTCTCCGTAGAGACGCGGAAGCCCATCCGATATTTCCATCCGGGTTGTGCCTGTAGGTAAGCCAGACCGGCACCGGTGACCATGGTAACATCGCGGCCGACAGTCTGTAACCTAATCCGTAGCTTTGAATGTGTGCGCCAAGACAAATCCCACAATAAACAGTTGGCTTCCGCGAATTTGCGGTTCGAGAGTCACTGTGCTACAATGCCGTCGGTGGTCGGGAAACCGCCTGGCTCGCCGTGTCATCGGATAAGGTCAACCATTTCAGCCACTGAACTTGGAGAAACTCATGAAGAAGCATTTGATCAACCTCCTGGCCTTGTTGTGTGTGTCCGCATCGAGCGCCACAATCCTGGCCGCGGACAACCAATTGACCGACCAGGAGAAGAAAGACGGCTGGATTCTGCTATTCAACGGCGGCGACTACACGGGCTGGCAATGCAACAACGGCAAAGAGATCGCCTCCGAAGTGGTGGACGGATGCATGCAGCCCTACAAGTCGGGCGGGTACGTCGTGATCCACAAGAAACAGTTCGGTGATTTCGTCCTCAAGTGCGACGTCAAGATGCCCGAGCACTGCAACTCGGGGATCTTCTTCCGCGTCGAGAATCCAAAGAACCCAGTCCATACGGGCTTCGAGATTCAAGTCGCCACCGGCCAAGGGACGTCCTGCCACGACTTCGGCGCGATCTACGACCTGGTCCCGCTGAAGAAGAACACGACGAAAGGGCCCAATGTTTGGAATTCCGTCGAGATCAAGTGCCAGGGTCCGAACGTTTCGGTCAAGCTCAACGGTGAGCTGGTTTGCGAAATGAACGCCGATGAGTTCGACGAGCCGGGCGAACGGGCCATCGAAGGCGCTCACAAATATCAACTCGGCGGCAAGAAGCGGGCGATCAAGGATTTCGCCCGCAAGGGATACCTCGGGGTCCAGGATCACGGCCATCCGGTCTGGTACAAGAACGTGAAACTTCTCCCGCTTGGCGAAAAGAACTGATGCGATCGACTGTCCAGACCCCGTGTAGCCATCTATCAGAAGGAAGAACGCTATGTTGAAGACTACGGATCGTACGAACCGGCGGCATTTCCTCAAGACGGCCGGCGCCGGCGCCGCCGGGTTCTGGGTTGCCGGAGGTGCTTCATCTGGCGCGCAGGACTCGCCCAACGAACGGCTCGCCATGGCCAGCATCGGGATCGGCGGCAAAGGCAGCAGCGATTCGAGCGACGCGGCCAGTCACGGCGACATGGTGGCCGTCTGCGACGCCGACAAGAACCGCCTGGCCGGCGCGCTGAAGCGATATCCCAAGGCCAAAGGCTACACCGATTTCCGCAAAATGCTGGATGAAATGGGCCGTTCCATCGACGCGGTTACGGTCAGCACACCCGATCACATGCATGCGCCGGCATCGCTCATGGCCATGCGCATGGGCATTCACTGCTTCTGCCAGAAACCGCTGACCCGAACGATCTACGAAGCACGCCTGGTCGGCCAGGTGGCCCGCGAGAACAAGGTCGCCACGCAAATGGGGAATCAGGGCACGGCCGGTGACTCGCTTCGGCGATCCGCCCACTGGCTCAAGAACGGGGCGATCGGCACGGTCCGGGAG
>JABMRP010000978.1 GCA_013202535.1 Planctomycetota bacterium | reverse complement strand
TTGCTGCTCGCTCTGCTGGACCTGGGTCAGAGCGGCCTTCGCCGCGTCGGCCGCCTGGCGCGTGGCGACGGCGTTTTCGGCGGCCTTCGTCTTCTGGGCGACCGTCGCGGCCGCCGCTTGGACCGCCTGCTCGGCCGCCTGGTACACACCCGTGGCGGCGGCCACCTGGGTCGTCACGGCGGCCAACGCCTCGTCGGCAGTCTTCTTCAGGGCCCCGGTCTCGGCCAACTTCTGCGCGACGGCATTGACTTGAGCCTGCGCTTGCTGCTCGCCCTGCTGGGCCTGGGTCAGAGCGGCCTTCGCCGCGTCGGCCGCCATGCGCTTGGCCGTGGCGTCGGCCGCGGCCTGCTGTTTCTCCACGTCGCTCTTGGCGGCATCCTCGGAAACCGCCTTGGCCTTCGCTTCGCCCGCTTGGGCCGCCTGCTCGGCCGCCTGGTGAGCGCTTGTGGCAGCGGCCACCTGGAGCTTGACGGCGGCCAACGCCTCGTCGGCCGTCTTCTTCAGGGCCCCGACCTCGGCCAGCATCTGCGCCGTGCTGTTGGCCTGAGCCTGCGCCTGTTGCTCGCCCTGCTGGGCCTGGGTCAACGCGGCCTTGGCCGCGTCGGCCGCCTGGCGTGTGGCAGCCGCCGCGACCAAGGCCTGCTGCTTCTCCTCTTCGAACTTGTTGGGATTCGCGGCGATCGCCTTCGCTTGGGCCTCGGCCTCCTGGGCCGCTTTCTCGGCCGCATCGTGAGCTTGCTGCGCCGGGGTCACGGCGGCGACGGCTTCGGCCAAGGCCTTGTCCGTGGCGGCCTTGGCGTTGGCGGCGTCCGTGGCGGCCTTGAGAGCGGTGGCCAAGTTGGCTTCGGCCGGCTTCTGCTGGTTAGCGACCAGATCATCGGCCTTCTGCTTCGCTTCATTGGCCTGCTGTCGCTTCACCGCAGCCGCTTGCTCGGCGCTGGCCTGCGCGGCGGCAGCCTGTTGCGCGGCGCTCTTTGCGGCGCCGACCGCCGCTTCCGCCGCCTTGGCTGCATTCTCGGCCGCCTCGTAGTCGGCCTTCGCCTGGGCCTCCGCTCCGGCCGAAAACGAGCCTGAGGATACCAGCACGAGCACGAGAAGTAGAATCGCCCTTGTTTTCATCACGAGTCACCTCAAACCTGGGCTGAGTTTAACATAGGCCTTCCGGCTTGCCCGGGAGACACGTCGTCTTCCCGAAAACCAACGCGCGTCATGTGCGACAGGATGGATAGATCTCGGCAGGTGAATGCTCTCGGACTCCTCTCGGAACCATTGGTGCAACTACGAACCTGGTTCCCAAGCGTTTTCAGAGACCACGCCTATTCATTGTCGTTACCATGTCGCCGCCCTGCAATGGTTTCTTAAACATTTCGTTTGGCCCATCCCCCCCCACCGAACCACGCCTTGGTGTAGGGGCCCAGCGACTTTCTGTGGTTCTCCAGAGTAGCCTCCACACCCCACGTCAGGCGGGGATTACCCCCGCGCACAACACCCCCTCTTTCCACCCAGACAGCGTAAGCCAAGTACCCCGTCGCGTCAATCGTTTGCGCCCATGCATACGAGGTTCTAGCGGCGCCAAGCTGCTATAATGGCTGGCTTTCGGGCCACCAGTGAACGACACCATGCGCGACGAACCATGCCCAGAGGATATTGAGTCACTGCCGTTACCGAAGGGTTGGACCGAAACCGTTCGACATGCGGTGTTGAATGTTGTCGGTATTGTGCGGATTGCCGCGCTGACATCTGCAAGGTGAGGCGGGATTGACATCAAGATATTCCGATGGCCTGACAGGAGACGCGAAGTGAGCAAGGAAGAGCACCTCAGCTATCCCCATGGCGAAGGCCCCCACGTATCGATCGAGGGCGTGTATCAGCGGCACGAGGTTCTCGTGCAGGTGTTGGCCTACGCCCCGGAGGACGAGGAGCCGGGAATGAAGCTCCACACCCGCCCTGGCAAGATATGACGGCGCCGGGAACGCCTGGCAAGAAATGCCCGTGTGACCGGGGCGCGAACGATTGACGCGGCCGACGTTCTTGGACTACGCTGCCTGGGTAGCAATCGTACCGTTTCACGCGAAGGTATTGCTCGCGTGACGCTGGGTGCGGAACCCGCGATGAAGAGCCACGAAGAGTCGCTGGGCCGGCTCATCGAGGAAGGTTGTTTTGAAACAGGCTCCCGTTGTCCCTCAACGTGAAAGAGATCGCAATGAAGACCTTCGCCATCACGATCAGCGTCCTGGTGGTTCTGGCTGCCTCAAGTTGGGCAGCCGAGGACTATACCCGATACTACATTCATTCCATTGGCGACGGAACGCTGGTGGTCAATTCCTGCCTGTCCCCAGAGCGATTTGCGATCAAGATGGACCATAAGACTGCCGTGATCCGCTTGGGTGGCAACTCAGGCAAACCGGGCGACCTGAAAGTCGGCCAATGGGTCAAGCTCTATCCGAAAAATGATCGAGTCGATCCGGAGAACCAGCGGATCGCCAGGATCGAAGTGGTTTCCGAACCCGTGAAGCCCTTCGATGAAGAGCAGGCAGCCACAGCCGAAGTGGTTGTAAGGGGAACCGTCGCCGCTGGCGCCGCAGGTCCAGAACGAGGCGGGTGGTTGACGCTGACCGTCTCGGAGGTCTTCAAGACACCGAAGGACGTGAAGATCGATGTGGGCCAAAAGCTCACAGTGAAGACGATCAAGGAATTTGAGGGGCCGGTCACGTTGTACTTGGTGTTCGACAGCGACCAAGAACTTTACCGACTCCAAGACCCGAAGGGCGAGCGGGGTTTCAGCCATGTCGATGCGGGCGGCGGGCTTTGCTTCGACATCTATTCTGGCTACTTCGCGTCCAACAAGTTCGAGCCCGACGCCGCCGAGTCCTTTGTCGTCATCACCGGCCAAAATCAGTTCGACAAGGTGTTCGGCGTGGCCTTTGTTATGAACGACAAGTCGCACCGATTACCCAAGGATGCCTTCGAGACACAGATCGTCGTGGCCGTCATCAAGCGGGGGAATGCGATCCGGGAGTACAATGTGGAGGACGTGACAGTTGAGCAGGGGGTGATCCATTTGCGATACACTGCAACATCCAAGGTCACACCGGACACGACATTCGCCTGCCCGCTGATCGTTTCCGTGCCCAAAGATGAATACAGTGCCGTGGTGTTCTTCGAGGACGGGAAGAAGGTGAAGACACTGGAGTGTGCGTCCAAGACGCTCAAGACATCGCCGTGAGAATCATCTGGCAAATCGACCCCGAAGACATTGCCAAGATGCAGGAGTTCTTCGACCAGCACAAAGACACTCCATTCGTCCGTAAGCGAATAGAAAACAATCTTCGGGACAGCAAGCCACCGATTACGAAACCTGCCGTCTGGAGCCGCATGGTTGGGTGTCTTCTTGCTTCACGGCAAAGGTCCGGTCCCGACACGGCTGACGGCCGACGGATCGAGGTGCCGACTACAGCAAGCATAAACGCACTGACGTACAGCCGTTGCATCCCGCGGTGGTCGATCGGTTCCGGGCGTGGCTGGCCACCAAGGGCAACATCGGGCCCAACGATCGCCTATTCGTGCTGTTCACCCCCAAGGGGCACGGACGGAAGACGGCCAAGATGATGCGGCTGGACCTCGAGCGAGTGGGGATCCCGTACCAAGATGAGGACGGACTGTTTGCCGACTTCCACGCCAACCGGCACACGTTCATCACGAACCTCGGAAAGGCCGGGGTGCCGCTGACGACCGCGCAGAAATTATCCCGACATTCCACGTCCGATCTGACCGCCAATACCTACACCCACCTACAAGTGGCAGACAAGACCCTCGGAATCGCCGCGCTACCAGCCCCCCCAAGCGAGCCCAGAAAGGAGGAAAACAAGCTCCTGGCAACCGGCATTGAGGACATTGCCCCTGGGGGGGATCGCGATTTCCTTCCCAAAACTTCCCACAGACTAGGCACGACGACGCACGGCGGTGCAGAGAATGCCCCTAAGGCGGTGGGTACGGTGTGGCAAGAGAGAGGGGCGAGTGAATCGCTGCAAGTCGTTAAGATGAAGGGAGTTAGCACGGGTATGCACGGCCGTGCAAAAGTACACCCCACAGGGTTCGAACCTGTAACCTTCGGTTCCGTAGGTCTCCGCTTACAGCACTAAACCACGGGGATGTAATAGACGCAAATCAAAGTCTGCCTTCGAGTTAGGACTTGGAAGCTCAATCCCCTTCAATCGCTCTATTCTCTGTATTCTACGAACAGTACCGGATTGAACAAGAGGTTTTCGGACAGTTCTCGGACGGATCCTCCACCCCTCATGCCTGTGTGCCTGTCGATGCTTCGGCTCACTGACAGCACGAAAAAGTGTTGTTTCTCGATGCTATCGGAGTCAGCCGCTTAGCCCAACCGCGACCGGCGGGGTCCAGCGGCTTTCCAACTGGACCGAACTCAATCGGGTGGTGCCATTGACGAATCGATCCACCCAAATGGGTTACATAAACTCGCTGGACTAGCACAGTGGGTTGTCTGTTACTTCGTGTCCTGTCGAGGGACTTTCACCTTCTCCGCGGCGAATACCGTGGGCTGTTGCAGGTGCAAACCCGTCGTGATTGTCAGATCGTACGATTGCCCCCCCTTGAACGAATCGGGAAGACTCACATCAATGTCCGTCTTGCCGTAAGGATGCAAGGCTGGGCAGGCTGCGGTGATGGGAGGTATTCCGGCTGCCAAGATTTGAATCTCTGAAGGCTTGGACGCAACCTGCCCATGATTGGAGACTTCGACCGTGAGCACCTGCTTCGTGCCTTGGTGTGTTACTTGCGGGCGACACACGGTCAGAATGGGCTCCTCGTAATCGACCCAGGGGAGTTGGCAGTAGCCAAAGAGCAATTTTCCGTCGGATGTCCGGCCCAGGAGTTTACCCGTGAAACTGTGATCCGTGAAACCGTTGCCTTTGCCTGAAAACACGGCAATCAGGTCCTGACCGTCGGGCACCGTTCTCAGAAGCCGAGAGCCACGTCGAAAGTCGACTTCCTCCGGGGCCCCGAAAAGCAGGGAATCGAAGTTGATATCCTTGTGTGGGTCAAAGTCCGGCTCCGCGGCGATTCTCACCTGGATTTCCTTCGTAGCGCCGGTAATTCGCTCTTTGTTGAGGAGCGTCAGAAGACGGCCGGCGGTTAAAGGTATACTAATGTTCTTGGAGCTGTGAACGTCGTTAGGTTTGTCTTCCCATTTGCTGTAGTCGATCACCGCGAAGTTTGCCTGGATTGCCCGCCCATGTTCATCGAGAAACATCTTGATGCGTTCATACTTGTACCACTGGTCCTTCTTCCCATCCTCGGATACGGCGATGCCGGGCATGTAGGCTTCTCCCGCGTCGACCTTCCAATGGACCCCATTCTTGGAACGAAGATGATAGGCAATGCGACCATGCCAGTCGTTGACGATCATGTGATACTGTACTTTGGTTCGCCATAGGACGGGATCTTCAAACCGGCCTCTTACTTTGGGATAGTTGCTGCCTTGAGTTACCTGCTCCCATGGGGAAATCCCATCTTGGCTGACCCACATTCCGCCGCCCCGGTTGACCATCAGGTACGAACCGTCCTCGCGCCCGGCGAAGCTCAGATTGGATAGACCCGCGACGATCTTCCGATCCCGGGGGACAAACTCGAAGCTCTTCTTTTCCCAAGGTCCAGAAATTGTCTTTCCCAGGTAGTACGCTCCCATCACGTAGCAGATGTAGCGACCGCCCGCCAACGGATAGGCTTCCGGGTTATGCCCGGAGCCGATGACTTCGGCAACCTTGAATGGCCCCATGCGGTTCTTGGAAACGGTTCGTACCACTTCGGACTGGCGCCAGGCCATGTGTCCCTTGGGAGAATCCTCGCGCCAGCGGCAGACGAACAGATGGTAGGTCTGATCCTCCGCTTGGAGGATGTTCCCGCCCCAGTAAGACCACTGGTGATCCTCGATGCCGTTGAGCACGTCGCGTGGCTTGACCGCATCCACGCCCCAGGTATCGTTCGTACGCTGGCCCAACAGCGGCATCGGCTCGAAGCGATCCATGAAACGCCCGCCGAAGGCTAGGTCCTTCCAGGCGGCTGGGCGCACAACGTCTTCGTGTTCCGCATGTACTGAAGTCATGAAACCGGCTGAGATCGTCAGCGCGAGCAGGGCTCTCTTAAAGGTCGTCTTGAACATTCCGGTGGTTTCCTTTGGCTGTTGCGTTTTGACTTTCAAGGTGTGGCAATCACGGAACCGTCTTTGTTAGCTTAAATACGTCTGGTTCGTCGTTCCCAGCGTCCGCGGCAGTTCTAAGGTTCGACGACTTCGAAGGGCATGGTCGGCAACGGGCCGAGGAACGTGCGGTACTCTTGCGTTTTTCCCTCTTTGGTTGTTTCCGTTCTCTTCTGAAACCCATTGGCGATCAGGTTGCCTCTGATCCCCGGCTTGACCTTTCCCGACTCGGCGTGCAGCACGATCGTCGCGATCCGATCCGCGCAGGAGGCTCTGTCGATGCGGATTCCTTCCGGCGGATCGCTCAACTTGATTTGAATATCACCCCTGGTTGCGTCCCAAGGCACGCGGGCTTTCACCTCGGTGTCTTCGCCGACGCGGATCTCGATCGGTTGCTCAACGAGCAGCCTCCACATGCTTTGAAAAGCACGGGGGTCCGCGGGGCGTTTTGGTGGATCCCCGGATCCCGGCAGCACGAGCTTCAACTCGTTGGCCGGC
>JABMRP010000100.1 GCA_013202535.1 Planctomycetota bacterium | reverse complement strand
GCCTGGAAAAGCGCTCCGGATCTCGGCCAACTGGCCGGCAAGCCGGTCCGGCTTCGCGTGCAAATCACGTCGGGCGACTTGTATTCATTCGCGTTTCGCCGTTAGCAGACTGTTCCCACGTGCCCCCACTTTCTCAACGGGCCGGTAGAATTCCCTTGACATCCGCGGCCGGCCGATTACTCTCGGAGGTAGTTCTTCTCTTTTTCGGCCGGGACATCCCGGGGCAAGCGGTCCGTGGGGTGCCCGGCCGTTTTTCGTTCCTCACCGATTACTGGAACGAGACCGGGGTCGATACGATCCTTTCGGGCGCCGCGTTGTTCGATCAAGAAGTTCTCGTGGGACGCGGAGAAGCGTAGCCGGGAGGTTTCAGCGGAGCGTAGTAGGATGCGGAACCCACGCTGAAGAGCCACCGAAAGTCGCTGGACCATTTCAGGCTAGTCGCCCAACTTCAGGCGATAGACTTCCACGGTGTTACGGAAGAACTGAGGGATATAGACCAGGCCTCGCTCGTGATCGACGCCCAGATCCGCGGGATACTCCAGCCCTTCGGCCACCAGGGTTACCGTCCGGCGGTCGGGGGCCACCGTATACACCTTGTGCCCATGGCAATCGGTAATCAGGAATGTTCCGTCGCCGAGGATCTCAATGCCGTCGATTCCGGCGAATTTCGGGGCCAGTCCAAATGCCTTTGGCGGGTTCTTGCCGGCGGGATCCAGTTCGTAGAGATCGGATTGTTCCTTGTCGGTCGTCACCGCAAACAGCTTGCCTTTGCTGCTCTTCACGCCGTTGACCCCTTTCAGGTCCACGAACTTACCGCCGTTGCCCTGCCGGTCTACGCGAAAGACGGCGTCCTGCCCCGTCACGTAGACATAGTCCGCATCACAACCGGCATCATTGAATCCGTGATCGGTCCCCGGTACGGGCACGACCTCGATGGCCGAAGGATTCTTAAGAGGACAGCGTTTCAGATTGTTGCGATCGTTGAAGTAGAGGTATCCATTGAAGAAGCACATCCCCGAGGGGCCGTGAACGGGCAGCGTTTCCGTCCCCTGGACGGCCTTCAGTTTTTTCAGCTTTCCGCCAGGAGTCAGCGTGGCAATAAACCCGTTTGAATCGAGCGCTCCGACGGTGTCGCGAGTCACGGCAAAGATATTGGAAACATAAACGGTTCCATCGGCCGGATTCACCTCGGCGCATTCCGGGGTCTTGAAGCCTTCGACCGAGCGTACCGGTTCCAAACGCCAGGTTTGTCCTGAACAAGTCTCGGTGTATCCGACCGTCAATGCCAGGCTTACCGCGCAAAGAAGCGAGAGTGATGTCTTCATGTCTTTAGTCCTTATTCGATGATAATCCGGAAGCCAACATTGTAGACCCGTTGCCAGCTTGGGTAAGAGAGGCGATAACTTGATGTCGAGCGAACGGGACGATCGTTCCAGGATCCGCCGCGGACGACTTTCCGGCCTTGCCCCGGTGCATTGCGTCCGTCGCTGTCGCAGTAGGGATAGGGCCGCTGCTCGCTGCGCGTCCACTCCGCCACATTCCCATGCATGTCCTTCAAGCCAAATGCATTGGCCCGATACGCGCCAACATGATTGAGGCAATGCGCCTTATCTGCCGCCGCTCGATTCTTCTGGGCAAGCGTCCAATGATTGGCCGGCATGTACCGGGTACGTCGATTATCGGAGGTGGGATCCGACATGTTCGCAAATCCAGGATACTCGGTCAGGACGTCACCGAACGAAGTTGCGGTATCGGTTCCTGCCCGGCATGCCCATTCCCACTGCGATTCCGTCGGCAGCGAGACGGTTTTGCCGGTCTTCTCCGACAGCCACCGGCAGAATGCATTGGCCTGATCCCAAGAGACCCGAATCACCGGATAACTCGCCTGGTCCATGGAAAAGCCATACCTGATCACCACGCCCGGCTTGCCGTACAACCCGTTGGCATGATCCTTGGCAAACTGCCGGTACTGCTGGAGCGTCACCTCGGTAACCCCCATCCGAAACGGCTTGTCGATGGCCACGACGTGCATGGGCTGCTCGTCGGGTGATTCGCGGTTGGAGCCCATGACAAACTTTCCCGCGGGGATCGACACAACCTCCATCTCTACTCCATCGCCCAGATCAAGTAGTTCCGTCGCCGCGGCTTTTGCCTGAAATGGCCAGCCGGCTATCTTGGGAGCAGCGGCAGGCTGGGAAATCTTCACGGGTTCGACAAAGGCCTCGGTCTTCTCATAAGGGTTAAGGATCACTTCGGATTCGATCTCCACGCCCGTCGCATATTCCTTATGCAGTTCAGCCCGGCGCTGCAAGGACGTTTGGGCCGCGGCCGACGCATTCATCTCGCGAAAGCTGCCATGTGCCGGAGCATTCAGATCGATCCAGGTAATCAGCCGATCCCAGGCTTCCGCATCCAACTCGACACGATGATGGCCCTTGGTCAACATCTGGATCAGCTCGCTGGTATCGGCATGGTAATTCAGCGGGGTCAATAAGTGGAGATTTCCCTCGGGTCCCGGGCGACGAACGAACTGCTGGATCTCGAAGTAGGATCGGGGCATCGCGTTCTGCATGAAATTGCCATCACCAAAACGGCTCAATGCCGTATCGGCAAGAGTGGGACGCACTTCCGCTTTTCCATCATGACAACCAACACAGTATTTATCCAACACCGGCTGAACTTCACGCAGGAATGAGAATCCGCGCGTGCCGCCATACCAGGGCTTAATGGATTGGCGGGGGGTAAGCGAGGCAATGGAAGCCTTGCTGGGTGGGGCCTCGTTCTGGCTTTCATGACAGCCGATACATGACAGCACTTCGCCCGGCATGGCCGTCATCCAACTTCGCATGAGGGCGAGTGCCTTGCCCTGGGCATCCAGCGGCTGCAACGAGATCGGCGTGTTGCTGGGGATTTGAAACATGGCCGAGCCGTCTTTTTCCACGTCGACCGTGCCGAGAATCACCTTAACATCCCAACCGCTCTGGATCCCGGTCTGGGCATGGCCACCGAAATGACGGGGGTCGAATTCGTACTTGAAGACCCGTAGCTTTTTCACGGTCCCCCGCGGCACGCCGGCCAGCCCCGGTCCGCGGTAGATATCGGAGAGAGCCACGGTGGCATCCTTCGCTTCGGGATCGATCCGCGGGGGAATGATCGGCGGCATCTTCCGCTTCTTCAACGGAATGGGTTCAAGGTAATGATGCGATGCGGAACGCTTCAGAGGCAGCAGGTTATCAAAGGCATCGAGCAGGTAGATGCCGAACTTATCCGCGGCATTCAGCTTGACCGCCGCCAGATGAAGATCCCGGCTCAGCGGATAAGGATGGAGGATCTTGGGCCAGTTGCCCGAGAAGTATTGGTCCGTGACAATCGGTTCGACCGGTTTGCCATATCCGGGAATCGCCTGGACGACCCCATCGGCGTCGCCACGCCCCTTCGCCACGTCGAACAGGATCAGTTGCCCGGCGCGCTGGACACCATGATGGCCGCTGACAATGGCAGTGAAGGCATGGGGATGACCGGGCACCGATTTTGCATAAAACAAGGTGTTCGGCCACCACGAGTTGCTTGCGTAGTAGGCTTTCTGATCGGACCCGTCGGGATTCATGGTGAAGAGAATGCGGCTCCAGAAATGGGAAAGATCGGTGTATTCCCACCGCAGGTACATGATCCGCCCGCTCTCCATCAGGTAGGGGTTCCAATTGCTTTCCTGATCAAAGGTCAGGCGGCGGATCCCCGAACCATCGCCGTTCATGACATGGAGATTGGCAATGTCGCCGCTACCACCGATGCAGGGAACGCCCTGAAACCCGGCGGTCGATGTATAGATAATCTTTCCGTCCGGCAGGTAGCAGGCATTGAAATTATCGATGTCGGGGTGTTTTCCCAGGCTCACCTGACGGGTGGATTGGTCGCGGAGGTTCAGTTCAAAAATCTGCCAGGTGTTGTTATCGCCGATGAATGAAAACAGGGCCTTGCCGGCATCAAAATGAAGATTCAAATCCCCCATGAACGACGTCGACGTGGTCAGCGGCTCGAAGTCTCCGTCGAGCGATGCGATGCCGAGCGATACGATGCCGATCGAGTTATCCCAGCCCGTCTTGGGGATTTTGGTATTCACCTCCCAGTTTGAGGTCAACCCCACGTGAGCGCAAGAGCCATCCGATTTCCCCTCGGTTCCGGGGCGAATCCGACGAACGGTAAGAATCCGGTCGAAATCGAGAACAGGGTTCGCCAAAAGAACCCGGCGCTTGAAGTCAAGAATCGCTTGAGCCGCGGGAAGCGCGGTCGCGTCTTGCTTTGTCAGTGCGGCAGTCACGGTCGGGAGCCGATCCGCACTGGACTTCAATTCCGCAAGCAGCCGGGCCTCGTCAAAGCGATCCGGATGCCGGGTGGCCAGATCCTCGATCGCCCGCTGCATAGCATCCGGATTAAAGAGCGAAAGCTCCTCGACGATCCTGGAACGAAGGGCGTCTTGCATGGTTGCAGCAGCTTCAACGCCACTGGGGAATACCGAAAAGAACACGCCCAGCAGAATCAGCCGACGCGGGAAGAATGAGAGAACTATTAAAATGCTTCGTTTTGGTTCGCGATGTGTTTTCATTGTCTTTTCCGCGTATAAAGTGATGTCCGCGACAAGCTTCGCTTCATTCTACTGAGTGCGTGGTAGAATAGCCATCTTCTGTTCGAGGAAATTCGATTGCTTACGGAATCGGCCTGTCTTTGCCGCGAGAAATCGTTTCAGACATTAGGGTAGCCGCGCGCGAGTTCTATTACGAGTCGAGCAACCGCTTGCGTTACCCTTGGAGCAAGGCAACCAGGAGTTGAGATGCGTTGGCCATAGGCAGTTGCCTCTTTGTCTCCGTCGATGCACGTTTTATCGGCTCTGCAATGCGCACACAGACGACTTTCCCTGCCCGGTTGCGAACGTATAGCTTTCCATCCGCCAGCGCGGCGGGCGTCCACGTGATTCCTTCGAGGAGCTGTTTCTGCACGATCGGGCGGAATGACTCCGAAGACAACTTGGCGATGGTTAGCTTGCCCTTATCGCTCATGAGAATCAGCTTCTCGTCCGCCATCAGCACGGACCCGGCTCCGCTGGGGAACGTCCATTGTTGCTCGCCCGTGCGGAAATCGAGGCACGCAAACTGCCTGCCGATGAAGCAGTACAGGTATCCCTGCCAAAGGAACCCGCTACTGAGCACGCTTCCTTTGTCGCTCCAGAGTTGGCGTGGCTGCCCTGTGCTAACGTCGAACAGCGTGGCATTCTTGCCGTAACCGCTCGTGACGAGAACCTTGCCGTCGTGATAGATCGGGTCGCAGCAGTTTGCGGCAAGTCGGGTTTTCCAAGGAATCGACCAGAGTTCGGCACCCGTGCGGGCGTCGCGGGCAAAGAGCGCTTCTCCAGCGAAGATCAACACCCGCGGGCGGCCCCCTTCGAGGTAGAGCACCGGCGTGGCCAACCCCGCCAGGCCATCATGTTGCCAGACCACCGCGCCGGTATTTCGCTGCAAAGCCAGCCCCGTTCCGACGTTGACGATAATCATGTCCTTCCAAAGCAGCGGAGAACCGGCGTACCCGTAGCCTCGAATCCGCGCCGGCATCGGTAGTTCCCGGCGCCAAAGGACTCTTCCGGTCGCGGCATCGTAGCAGCAGACCACCGGCTTGCTCCCCGGCGTACTGAGCACGTAAACCCGGCCTTTGTCAACCGTCGGCGTGGAAACCTGATACGAGCAGCCGGTCACGTCCTCCCAAATCGGTTTGCCGGTCGCCGCATCCAGGCATTGCAGCACCCCGGCGTGCCCGGAACGACGTCCGACGGTATACAAACGGCCGTCTTGGATGGCCAAGGAAGCATATCCGTCGCCGACCGACGTCTCCCATAGCTGTTCTGGCCCGTCCGGCAGCAGGGTCAATTCCTCGTCGGCAATGCCGTTTCCATGCGGACCACGGAAGCGAGGCCAGTCGGCCGCGTGCGCGTGGCTCAAGAGCAACGCCAACAGGGGAACGAACACGCAATGGTTCAACTTGGCTGTCCGTCGCGTCACGGCAATCTCCGTTCTCACAAACGCCGGCAATTCCTTTAGTCTTCGGGCTCCGCTTTGGCCCACATTTCTCGCGTCGGGAGTTACTTCCCCTTCATTTGCAGTTCGACTGGCTCGCGGCCGAGGACTTCGAAGGACTGCTCGACCAGGACTTCCTCGTGATCGTCCATGACCTTCGCCGTCCAGCGGCCGGGCCAGAGGGATTCCTGCTCGAAGGCAAACGAGTCGATCTTCCAACCTATCTGGGCGTACCTCTTAAGGCCTGTCTGGTCGACCAGCATGACGTGGGACGGTATTCTTAATTCCTGATCGAAGAAGACCCGTCCGGTCAGCTTCGCGCCGGGCTGAAACGTCAATACTCCCGCGTTGCCAATGGCGCCCTGGCGGACCTCGATCGGACCGCTTCTCGCCCAGCCGTAGGAGTCTTGCCATACGAGCATCTCATATTTCCCCGGCGGCATGAGATGCACTGCGATACGAGGTTCTTGCTTTCTCACATAGGCTCTAGAAAAAAATCCCTCGCGAAACGACGACGCCCGTCCGTCTCGAAACACCGCGTAGAGGACTTGGGCCAGCACCTCGTTTTTCGCGGGTTTCAGTTCCACGTCGAACGAGGAAGCGGGCAACGGGACGCGAATAGGCTGGGACCGGTTCCCCGGCTCGATGCGGATCGTCTGCTGGAATAAGGGGCCAGCGCCCGCCCGCGCACGGTAGTTTCTCACTTCAAGACGGTAGTCGCCCGGCGCGGCGTCGGCCAGCAAGACTCGCTGAGCACCTTTCTCGATCCGCGCGCCCCATTGATTTCGCCCCTTCGGTTCTCGTGGAGAGGGGTCCACCGGCGACAAACGGCATTCGATTTCCAGTTTGTCGTAAACGTCATGGAACCACGAGTCACGAGAGCCCTCGGCGTCCTTCGGTCGGTCGCGTCTTCCCCAGGCCGCGCGGAACGCGTCGAACGAGCCGTCGCCGATGACAACGTCCAGCGGCACGGAGACCAGCCCTTTCGTTTGTCCTGGCGGAAGCGCCAGCGCGACCTGTGAGGTCTGGCCTGGAACGACGACGATCTCTTCGCTGGCGTAGTCGCGGCAGTCGTTCGACAGATTGTAGCTGAAACCGACGAACGTCTTTCCCGCGGGTGCTCGCTCGATGACGAAACGCCCTTTTTCGTCGGTAACGAACTTGTCCGGACCAAAGAGCTCCAGCCCAAGCGTCTCATTGAAGATGATGGGTTTCCCCCACGATGCTGGCGCCATGATTCTCGGCCCCGCCGGGGAGTCGGACACGTTCGTGTAAACCATGCCCGGCAGATCGTGGATCACTCCCGCGATGCGTCCGAACGGTTGGATATTGCATGGGCCGAGTTGCTTGTCCTCTCGCCCCACGATCACCATCCCTTGGAACGGCCCCGCCTTTCTCGAAAGCACCTGCAGACGAAACAGCCCGGGCTCGACTTGCTCGAACCGAAAGGACCCGTCCCGTGCTACTTTCGCGGTGCGAGTAAGCCACTGAAGTTCATTGGCGAACTGCCAATCGTACAAGTACGGCTCGGGAAAGAGCGTGGCGACCGCGGTCCCTTCGGCAACGCCCGGCCCTTCGACCCGGCCCGAGACACGAACGCCGCGTTTCAACTGCAAGTCGAAGAGTTGGCCGGGCTTCGGCGCCGCTTCGGTGTCGGCCGGGAACGGTTGCGGCCGATTATCGTTGTTGGTCGGGATCCTGACCACCGTCGGCGAGAAACCCTCCCGCAACGCGGCCACATAGTAGGCTTCGTCGTTCGAATACGTCGCGATCGACGCCGACCACTCTTTACGCAAGGGTATCCCGTCGAGCCGGACATGGTCTTTCGTTTCGGGCGGATCGTGACTCCACGGCAAGGCGGCGTCCCAATAGCAGTGCTTGCCCCGCGCCGCCGCGACAATCACCGTACATGTCCCCTCCGCATGCGAATAGTCCGCCAGCGTGACCACTCCCCGGAAGAGCTTCTCGCCGGTCGGCTGGTGGTTCGATCGGTCTTCATCCTTGCGCCAATCTTCCCACTGGGGATCCGAACAGCGTGGCAATCGGATCACGATCTCGGTTTTTCCGTCGGGGGTCTTGCGGGTTTCCGGCTTGGCCGGCGCCTCCTGGTACGAGTCTGGGCGGCTCCAATAGCCTTTGCGGCGGGCTGCGACCCCCGGCGTCTTGTCGCCGCCGACGCAGAAACGCCCCGCGTCGTCGGTGCGCGCGCGCCGTGCCCAATTCGGCGTATCATGATCATCGCCCCACCCGCTGTTCACGCGGTCGAGCGGCGCCACCTCGGCGTCGGCTATCGGCTTGCCGTCCTTGGCATCGAGGACGACACCCCATATCTTCTCGCCCGGATCAAGCTGGATCTCAAAACGACGTTTCTTGTCTTCCGGGAAGACCTTGAACACCGAGTGTCGCCTGCCCCCTTTCGGAGTTCGCGGAAGATAATCGGGAGACGCCACGAGGATCGACAAGCTGAGCCGGCGCGGCGCCGGGATGACGGCCAGACCACGGTCGTTTTCCGCCGGCACGTCTATTCTTTTCGCGGGATAGCCGTGCTTATCGGGCGAGATGATCTCGTAGGAGTAGCGGAAGCGATGGACCGGCTCGCCCGTTTTCGAGTCGACCACGCGAATTTCGACGGGTTTCTCCTCGGCTCGCCCACCCACGACGAGCACCAGCCACGTCAGAGACGCGGTGACGATGCAGACTGGCGGTTTCATGGCGACGACCCTCCGCTCGTATTACCGTTCGTTCTTGCCCACTCGATTGCCCGTACCCAGCCGCCGCTCCAGTTGCGCTTGATAGAGATCCGCCGGGCGCAACCGCTCGGGCGCAATCACCTCGAACCAACGGCCGTCGGCGTCGGTGACGCTGGGGGCATCGGACCGGACGCCAATGATGTTAATCATATCCGTTGCCCAGCCGGCGGGAAAGCGAACGGGCCGCTCGGTGCGGACGTTCCACCACGTGGTCCACGCGCCGCAGTGCCGGCCGAGCTTCGCTCCGCCGCCGCTGTGGAAGATATTGGTTCCCACGCCCGCGTCGATGTTGGTGAACAGGTTGGCGTGGTTGGCGTACTTGTGATGGTCGAAGTTCAGATCTTCGCCACGACCGTTGCACGCAACGTTACCCGTCGATCCGGAAGAGACCGTGATGTCGTGAAGAAACTTGGTGCGGAAATCGAAGTCGCAGAGCAGTTGGTCGGTTCCGCCGAGG
>JABMRP010000977.1 GCA_013202535.1 Planctomycetota bacterium | reverse complement strand
TCGACTCCGGAGGCATGGTCCGCAAGGTCTGGAAGAGCGTCAAAGTCGACGGCCACGACGAAAAGGTGCTGGCGGCGGTCGAGGGGCTGGAGTGAATTCGCTGTGCCATTCCGGGCTAGGGGCTAGGTCGTTAGTCGAACTTCTCCCACATGTCGTCGTATTCCAGTCGCCTGCGAACAACCGCGGGTGAGACCACGAATGACTCCGCGATGTACCCGGAAACGACTCGCCGAAAAACTTCCGAGTCGTCGCGAAGAGACAAGCCGTGCTGTTGAACCATCTGGCATGCCTCGTCGTATTTCTCGGCCAGTTCGGGAGGTGGAACCAGAATCAGGCCGGCGAAAGAATGCGCATGCAATTCGATATAGCTGTAGTCTTTCGCCGGGATGGAGCCGACTATCAACCGCTTCCAGTCGGAAATCGAATCGAACGTCAATTTGGCAAATACGTCCTGATGAAGCACGCGATGTCCCAGTTCGTGCGCAAGGCTGAACCGATATCGTCCAGGTCGTGACGCGTAGACGAATTCATCGATTCGAATCTCGGTAAGGTCGGCCGTGATATACGAGTCAATGTCGAAATGCTCATGCAGGCCGGGCTCTGGAACAATGTCCATCTCAAACTGGAACTCCACGATTTCCTCGATGGGAACGGGAATTTCGTGAGAGGAGTGGTATCGTCCCAGAAAATCTTCCGCTCTCTCTCGCAATACGTCGTACGGAAGGTATGGCGCTCGAATTTCCATCGACTAGCCCCTTCGGATTTGGTCGACTAGTTCGTCCAGCTTCTCGGCCGACACCGGTTTTGCCCGCAACGTCCGAAACAGGACCGGCAGCTTCTTCACGACCTCTTCATCCGCCAGCAAATCTTGCGGAATCTCACCACGAGAGGCGGCTGCTGTATCGAAGAACTCCAGCCAGTCGCCGCCTCCTGGAGAAAGCGCCAGAGCCTTGGCGTATTGTTCGAGTTTCTGTCGGTCCTGCGGCGGACTGAACACGCCACGTTCCAGTCGACTGTAGTTTCCAGGGTCGAAACCGCTCTGGTGACAGAACTGCCGCAGGGTAAGCTTGCGCTCGATGCGCAGTCGCTTCAACAAATCTCCAAATGCGTGCCCAGCCATGATTAACTCCCTCCGAAGTGGGTGACGCGACCTGTTTCCCACCTCCATGCGTTCACTCGCTCCGTTGTACTAATTGTACAACATTTACAACTGTTGTCAAGTGTATACAACGCACAGACCCATCCGTCAAGACGGATTGGAGCTGGAAAACAGTGGATATGCGGCAGTCAGGACACCGAAAACGAGTGAAAAGCAACAAAAAAGCCCACGGGGTGCAACCCGTGGGCTTGGTTGGTTTTCTTGGCGTTCGCGGCGAGGGAGCCTAAAAGATTCCCAACGAGGTGAGGCTGTAGCGGACGATCAGTCCGGCCACGACGACGCTGACCATGCTCATCAGCTTGATGAGGATGTTCAGGCTGGGGCCGCTGGTATCCTTGAACGGATCGCCGACCGTGTCGCCGACGACCGCCGCCTTGTGGGCGTCGGTTCCCTTGCCGCCGTGGGCACCCGCCTCGATGTACTTCTTGGCGTTGTCCCAGGAGCCGCCGGCGTTGGCCATGAAGACGGCCAGGCAGAACCCGCAGGTCAGGGCACCGACCAACAGTCCCATCACACCGGCCACGCCCAACAGCAGGCCGACCACCACCGGCGTGGCCAGGCCGAGGATCGAGGGAAGGATCATCTCCTTCTGGGCGGCCTTGGTACTGATAGCCACCGGGGTGGCGTAGTCGGGCTTCTCGGTGTAGTCCATGATGCCCGGCTTCTCGCGGAACTGGCGTCGCACTTCCTCGACCATGCCAAACGCGGCCCGGCCGACGGCCTTCATCGTCATCGCACAGAAGACAAACGTGGCCATCGCCCCGAGGAACACGCCGACGATCACCTTGGGGTTCATCAGATTACAGGCGTAGTAGGTCATCCAGTCGTGCATCGTGGCCCCTCTGACCGAAACCAGCTTCGGCTGCGAATCGATGGCCGTGATCACGGCAACCTCCTTGTTCTTCTCATCGGGGCCGATCAATTCACCCGCCGCGGCCGGCCCGTCGTGCATGCAAAGTTCCCCCCAGGCCGCAACGAACTTGTCGTCCGCCTCGTCGTTCCGATCGTCGCGGATTTGGCCGGGCATGAGCAGGTAACCGGTGACCTCGTTCTTCTCTTCGCCCTTGGTTACCTGGGCAACGAACTGATCGTTGAGCTTGTACCAACCGGGGGCCGACTCGCTCAAGACCGAATCACCCCAGTGGACGAATCCCATCCGCACTTCCTCGACGTACGCGGCCATCAGGGCCAGGGCGGTCAGCGCGGCCGAGCCGATGGCGAATCCCTTGCCGGTGGCGGCCGTGGTGTTGCCGAGGCTGTCCAGGGCATCGGTTCGCTCGCGGACGATCGGATCCAGGCCGGCCATCTCGGCGTTGCCGCCGGCGTTGTCGGCGATCGGGCCGTACGCGTCGGTGGCCAGGGTGATCCCCAGCGTGCTGAGCATGCCGACCGCGGCGATCCCCACGCCGTAGAGCCCCAAAGCAAAGGTGCTCACATCGTTGAATTCCCAGCTTGCGGCGAACCCGAAGGCCGAC
>JABMRP010000976.1 GCA_013202535.1 Planctomycetota bacterium | reverse complement strand
GTGGTGGTAGAGCATCATGTGCCGGTCGACGTATTCCCACCGCATATAGAGGACTCGCCCGTCGGACATCATCCACGGCGTGTTTTCCTGTTCGGCATTGTTCGAGATCATGCGGATGTTCCGCCCATCGCCGTCGCAGCGATAGAGCGTTGCCACCTGGGTCCTCCAGCACGGAACGAAACGGTGGCAGCGGCTCGAACAAAACACAATGCCGCCGTCCGGCGTGTAGATCGGTTCGATATCGTTGTCCGGTCCGTCGGTGAGTTGCCGAAGGTTGCCGCCGTCGACGTCGATCTCGTAGAGATGAAAGGTTTTGGTGCCCGCCTTGCGGTACGAGAAGAGAATCTTCTTGCCGTCGTAATGGACGTTCGGATCGCGGACCCCGCCTTCGGGATCATCGAGCAGCACCGTGAGCTTGCCGGTCCGGAAATTCAAGCGACACAATCGCCCGCCGTTGCCAAAGGCGTAGCGCATGTCGCCCTCCTTGATGATGGCCCGGTCCGTGTAAGGCGACTCCGTCTCGCAGTAGTGGCCGAAGTTGCCGTACCAGTGGTCGTTGCCGGACACGCGTTGGGTAAAGACGATCTCGTCGCAACCGGGCGGCGGGGCGACCTCCGCTGCCGGACCGTGCTGGTAAGACGCGGCGATCACACCAAGCAGAACCAGGCCGGTGCGGACAAACGATGGGCGACTCGAAACTGCAATCATGAGCGTGGAATCCCGTAACGCGGCGGTCATCTCATCATACTACGATAGTCGAGAACCAGTCGGTTATCCCGCGGGCGACCGATTCTCGGCGTTTCACACGTTCGCCGGGTCGGGGTGTACCCAGGGAGTTCGGTAAGGTCGGGCGAGCCGGCGGTTGGCCTCGTCGTCGCCGACCACCTGCCCCATCTTCGCATCCCACTGAAGCGTTCGGCCCAAATCGCAGGCGACGTTCGCCAGAATGCAGCTTGCACTAGAGATGTGGGCCTCTTCAATGTCGGCGACCGGCCGGCCGCGCGTGGCGATCGCCTGGCGGAAGTCGACAAGGTGCTGGCGTATCGCCGGCGCCACGTGCTTCTCGAGTTCCTTCTCCGTCTTGTCCTCGGGGTACTTTTCCAGTTCGACTAGGGCGTCGCCATGCTCCGGATCGCCACCGCTGCGAGGAATGAAATCGTAACGATGCACACTCGTCTTGAGCGTCCCCTTGTCGCCGTAGAAAATGGCCGCCCAGGGATAGTCCTTGTCGGGCGGATGGCCCCAGGAGCGGTGGGTCCAAACCACGTTGAGGTCGTCCTCCGGATACGCAAAGGTGGCCGTTTGCGTGTCGGAGATATTGGCCTTGCTCTCCTTGTCCACAAAGATGCCGCCCGACGAACTGACGTGCTTAGGCCAACCGAGGTCCATCATCCAGCGGACCGTATCCAACATATGCACGCACATGTCGCCGACGATGCCGTTTCCGTATTCCATGAACGACCGCCAGCGACGTGGATGGACCAGCGCGTTGTAAGGGCGCATCGGCGCCGGGCCGGTCCACCGCTCCCAATCAAGATACTCCGGCGGATCGGTATCGGGCGGATTCTGCCGAGCCCGCATGTGGTAGTAACAGCAGATCTCGACCATGGCGATCTTGCCCAGCCGGCCGGTCTTGATGAACTTATCGCGCGCCTCAACCAGATGCGGCGTGCTGCGGCGCTGCGTATTCACCTGAACGACGCGCCGGTATTTTCGCGCGGCGGCAAGCATCGCCTGACCTTCAACGACGTCGACGCCGATCGGTTTCTCGACGTAAACGTCGCGGCCGGTCTTCACCGCCTCGATCATCGGCAGCGCATGCCAGTGGTCGGGCGTGGAAATCTGCACGATATCCACGTCTTCTTTCGCCAACAGTTCTCGGTAGTCGGCGTACGTCCGCGGTCGCTTTCGGGATGCCTGCCGCCCGGCGGTCATGTCGGCGGTTTCCGCGAGCATCAGGCGGTCGACGTCGCAGAGGGCCACAACCTCAATGGGGGCGACCTGAATGTGACGAAAGAGCACGCTCTTGCCATACCAACCACAACCGATCAGGGCGACCCGGTTGGACTCCTTTTCGGCGGCCCCGGCCGAGTGTAGTCCCACGGCAGGCAACGCTAACCCGGCGATGCCCGTTTTCAGAAAACTACGGCGATCCATGTCGATTCTCCCTCGCGGCCGATACGGTCAAGAACAATATCGAGAGGTTAACTGCCCCCACTAATACCGCCGTCCTCGTTTGCTGTCAAGGACTTGCGCCATTTTCCCGCGTCGGCAACTTGCCGCCCGCAGACAATCCACCGGACATCGCTCCTTCCGGACCATTCTCTCGGTCGTCATCCAGTTCGACGTGTGTTCGGTCGGCGGGTACAATTGCCGGATGGAGTTTTGGGAAGCACGCGGGTCTGCAATCGACGTCGCTTGCGTGTTGTGACCTTCTCGACAAGGAGTCCGCCGCCATGATACCGCGTTTGTTCCTGTTAGCTGTTGCCCTGACATGCACTGCCACCGCCGATGGTGCGGAAGACTGGCCGCAACTGAAGTACGACGGTCGGCACTCGGGCAACGTCGTCGATCGTTCTGTGACGACGCCGCTGGGGCTGGTTGGCGCCGTGCCGCTCACCGACGCCGTGTTTACCTCGCCCGCGGTCGTCGACGGCCGAATCTTCATCGTCGACGGCGCCGGTGTAGCGTTTTGCATCGATGCGAAAACACTTCAGGTCGTGTGGAAAGTGGTCACCGACGGCGGACCGCTCAACTGCAACAATGTCTCGTCGCCGGTGGTTACCGATGGCAAGGTTCATTTCGGGAC
>JABMRP010000975.1 GCA_013202535.1 Planctomycetota bacterium | reverse complement strand
GGTCGGCGAGATGGTATTGCTCCGGGTTGCGACACACGAAATGTGGGCTACTGCTTTGGTCGTGCGGGGCGGACGGCACACGGAGTCTGCCTGCTACAAAGCGCCTGCTCGCTTGACCTCCCGCGTGCCGGCCGATTAGTATGGCGGACTGGCAAGGGTTTTTCGTTCCTGCCCAACGCGCCAGGCCCGGGGGATGCAACCGCCGGGCGTGGTGTGAATTATCAAGAGACCACCCACCACGGAGGCTTGACCGATTGCCATGAACCGTCGAAAATTCCTTGCTCGTTCTTCCGCCGCAACTCTGGGACTGGGGATGATGTCCGAAAACCACGCACAAGCCGAGCCGAAGCCCGCATCGACCGACTCGGGCGCACGGCCGGGGAACCCGATCGCCGTGTCGACCTACTCGTACTGGCGTTACCGGACCGACTCGAAGCTGAAGATCGAGGACTGCATCGACAAGGCGGCCGAGATGGGATTCGACGCCGTCGAGATCCTCGAAGTGCAGATGCACCGCAAGGACAACCCCTATCTGCAAACGCTCAAACGCCGGGCGTTCGTAGCCGGGATGGACCTGTGCGGCATGTCGACGCATCAGGATTTCGTCGACCCCAAACCCGAGGAGCGTCAGGCCAATATCAAGAAGACCGTCGATAGTATCGAGCTGGCCTACAAGCTGGGCATCCCCACCATTCGCGTCAACACGGGCCGATGGGGGACCAGCCGAAATTTCGACCACCTGATGGAGAACCGGGGCATCGAGCCGTCGCTGCCCGGCTATACCGACGAGGACGCCTTCCCCTGGGTCATCGAGAGCCTGGAGAAATGTCTCCCGGCGGCCGAAAAATGCGGCGTGTTGCTGGGGCTGGAGAACCACTGGGGGCTGGGGCTAACGCCCGAGGGCGTGCTGCGGATCGTCAATGCCATCGATTCGCCCTGGCTGCAAGTGACCATGGACACGGGCAATTTTCTCGAAGACCCGTACGCGCGGCTGGAGAAGATCGCCCCCAAGGCCGTCTTCGTCCAGGCCAAGACGTATTACGGGGGCGGCGTCTGGTACGAGATCGATCTGGACTACGATCGGGTGGCCGCCATTCTGCGGAAGCACGACTATCGGGGCTACATCTCGCTGGAGTTCGAAGGCCGCGAAGACCCGGCCACGGCGATCCCCAAGAGCTTGGCCGTGTTGCGCGGGGCGTTTGCGCGGCGGAGTCGCAAGTCATAACCCGAAGCGTGAGCGAGGCGAATTGCCGCAGAGTATTCCCTCGCTTACGTTTCGGACGCGGCTGAGGGCGAACTGCGAGCAGGGAGCCCCCAGATCGTCCGGATGCTGCCGAGGCTCGATTCGGGCCTTTTTTCGACGATCTCCGCATCTACCGGGGGCGGATTCCGCGAGAAAGTGCTTGCAGTTCTCGCGACCATAGTATATTATGCGGATTGTGCTATTTACGCAGACTGCCCAGAGTAGGCTGAGTTTAGGTGAATGCGGAAGGGCACTTTGGCTGGTTCGGCGCGTGCTGGACGCTGGAAACTCCGTGTAATTCAACTTGTGGGGGGAATCTCATGACTCGCTTGACGCTCGTTCTGACCATCGTGTTTGCCGTTTCCATTGCGCTTTTCTGCGGTTCCACCGTGCAAGCCGCGACGATCACCGCCTATTACGATTTCGAAGGTGTCGATCTCGACCGCTTCGATGACCCGGCCGGTGCGTTTGCCGACGACCTGATCGGCCAACGCAACCCGGCTTTCACCGGCGACGTTTCGGGCAACGCCATGGGCAGCACCCAAGCGGCCAGTTTTAACGGCGACAGCGTCCTGTTCACCGAAGCTTATTCGACTGACCTGGGCCCCGACCCGGATGCCTGGACGATCATGTTCTGGGTGAAGGGCTCAGACGCCAACCAGGAAAACAACAACACCCGTCTGATTTCGACGCGAAGACTGCCGGATGGTTCCAGCAACCCCACCAAGCCGTCATGGCAGGTTGAGGGCTTCGGCAACAACGGGAGTAACGGGGACAGTATGGATGTGCGTTTCAATAGCTTCGCCCACTGGTTCAACCCCGATGCCACCAACGCCCTGGCCAACAACGGCGAAACGGAGGAGTGGCATCACGTGGCTTTTGTCGCATCGAACTCCGGCAACCCCAGCGACCCGACTAACGAATACGCTCAGACGTTCGTGGACGGCGTTAGTGTGGGTCTGGTTAATATGAACTACTATACGCAGAGCACGACGCCCAACGATTGGGCCGGTCAGAATATCGGTAACGATGCCGGTCAGTTGATCATCGGTGGGGACGCCGAGAATGCCGGCAGCCGTGCCTTCAGCGGCCTGGTCGATGACTTTGCCCTGTTCGCCGGCGTAGTCGATTCGGCCGACATCGCGGCGATCGCCGCGGGCGAAATGTCCCCGGGCGACTTCATCCAAGGCGCGGCCGTCCCCGAGCCCTCCACCTTCGCCCTGGCCGCC
>JABMRP010000974.1 GCA_013202535.1 Planctomycetota bacterium | reverse complement strand
GGGACGACCGACGAGTTCCCTCGCTTACGCTTCGGGTTACAATAACACCCCCCCGTACTGCCTGCTTCTCCCGCTTGCGCGATAATTTATATGGTTTGCGCAAAGTTTGCGGGTTGTCTGCCCGATAAACGATTATGTCGCCGTAGACATTGCCGCGGGCATTATGCGCCGATTGCCCATTTATCCTAAATTCCCACCTGCCAGTTCACCGGGGTGTCGCTCATGGCCGAGTTTGGACCGGACATCGTCGATCAAGTTGTCGAAGTGTGCAAGACCGGCGCTGGCGAAGCGGTCGAAGCCTTTGGCCGCGCGTTGGATGCGGAAGTCAAGGAACTCTCCGTCGATCCGCCGACGACGCTCGATATCAAGCAACTGCCCGAGGCGTTTCGCGGTGCGGGCCTGGTTGTCCTGATGAAAGTGGGAACCTCGGCCGCCTTGGTCCTGCTGCCGGAGAGTTCGGGCATCCTGCCGTCGTGGTACACGGCTCCCGATCCGACGGGGCAAAGCAAGTTGACCACGCTGGCCCAAGAGTTGGGCATGATCCTGCTGCCCGAGGAGTTCATGCCGGAGGACTTCCAAGCGGCGGCGGTGAAGAATTTGGCCGGCGCGCTGGGACGCGGGGGCGTCGACGACGGAAGCCCGTTGGTCTGGCTCACTCTGGCGCTGGCCAACGGAGGGGAGGCGCAAGCGGCGTTGGTTTGGCCGGCAGGCAAGCCGGAGGGCGTTTTCGGGGTGGGGAAAGCGAAAGCCTCGGCGGCGGCGCCCAAACCGGCGGCATCCGCCGCGAAAAAGCCGGTTCCGGTGGCACCCTCTCCGGAGTTTCCCAAACCGGCCCCACAACCGGCGCCGCGTCGCTCCGGTCGGCGCGGGCTGCCCAACTACTCGCGAAGCCTGCTGCGCGTCGAGGTGCCGGTGATCGTCACTCTGGCGGCCAAACGTCAGGCGCTGTCCCGCGTGATGGAATTGGGGCCGGGCTCGATTATCGACTTCGAGAAGTCGTGCGAGGAGATGCTCGAGATGGACGTCAGCGGCACCCACGTAGCCATGGGGGAGGCGGTGAAAGTGGGCGATAAGTTCGGCCTGCGCATCACCTCGATGCTCCTGCCCGAAGAGCGATTCCATGCCCTGAAAACCCGGGGCAACGCCTGAGGCGTATGTTGCGCTCCGGGATGGTTCTCTTTCCGCGCCGGCTGAAACGGGGTAAACTAGAGGCCTCGTTCCCATGCGCCGCCTGGGGACATTGGGTTTCCACGCAGAGCATGGGAGCCAGACGGAAGCTTCCCTCGCAGAGACCTCGTTCCCATGATCTTGTTGTTGGACAACTACGATTCGTTTACCTACAACCTCGTGCAGCGGTTGGGTGAGATCGACCCCGAACTGCAATTGGAGGTCTGGCGTAACGACAAGATCACCGTCGAGGAGATCGCCGCCAGGAAACCGTCGCACGTGATTATCTCGCCGGGGCCTTGCACGCCGGACGAGGCGGGCATTTCGCTTGCCTGCGCGGGACATTTCGCGGGCAAGGTTCCGCTGTTGGGGGTCTGTCTGGGCCATCAGTCGATCGCCCAGGCGTTTGGTGCAACGATCGTTCGGGCCGATCGGTTGATGCACGGAAAGACGGACATGATCCATCACGACGACCGCGGCCTGTACGCCGGCCTGGACAACCCGTTTCGGGCAACCCGGTATCACAGCCTGATCGTCCGGCCCGACACGCTGGGCGATGAGTTCGAGGTCTGTGCCTGGAGCGAGATGCCCGACGGCGGGCGCGAGATCATGGGGATCCGCCACCGAGAGCACCCCGTATTCGGGATGCAGTTCCACCCGGAGAGTTTTCTCACCGATCGTGGACCGGTCTTGCTGGAACGCTTCTTAAAGGTGACGTAGGGCCCGTATGGGAAATGAGTAGCTACCGTCGGCGAGACGGTGGAATGCGGCTTGAACCACGGTCTCACCAACCGTAGCTACCAGGAGATCAGACCATCGCATCGAAACTTCGCCGCTGGGCGGACTCGACATGGGGCTGTGCGTTGACCGGCGCGGTCGTCTTGTGGGCGTCGTTCCCTCCCTGTGATCTTTGGCCCCTGGCATGGGTGGCTCCCGTGGCGTGGATCCCGTTGATCCGTCGCCAGCAGCTTTCCGGACACCGGCCGTATCGGGCGATATGGGTCGTCGGCTTCGTGTTTTGGATGGCCACGAGCTATTGGCTGCTTCTGCTGCATTGGGCGACCAGCTTCGCGTGGGTTGCCTTGAGTGTGTACCTGGCGTGCTATCTGCCCTTGTTTGTCGGGCTCAGCCGGGTAGCCGTCCACCGACTGGGGATTTCGGCGATCGTGGCCGCACCGGTGGTGTGGACGGGCTTGGAGTTGGCCCGCGGTCACCTCTTCACCGGCTTCACCTTAGCCAGTCTTGGGCATACGCAGTATCGCTGGATCGAGCTGATTCAATGGAGCGATCTGGCCGGGGCCTACGGCGTTAGTTTTGTCGTCATGTGGGGAGCCGCGTGTCTGGGGCGTATGCTTCCCTGCGACGGCAGGCGCCAAGCGTTCTGGCCGATCCTACCCGCCGCGGTGGTGATCGTCGCCGCATTGGCCTACGGACATCTGCGCACTTCGGGTCCACCGCCCGATTCGCGTAGCGTCCGCGTGGCCCTGATTCAGGGCTCCATCGACGTGGAGGTGAAGTCCGACCCCAAGATGCAGCAGGTCATCCAGCAACACTACACGGACCTGTCGCTGGAGGCCGTATCGCCCGAGGCGGTGGCCCGGCACGGCAAGCCGGATCTGCTGGTATGGCCGGAAACCATGTTCCGGATTCCGTTGATCACCTACGCGGAGGACCCCCTCGTTCCCGACGATTGGCCGGACGCCGAGCACCAATTCGCCCCCAAGGTCCGCGAGGCAGCCGACGGCAATCGGCGTAGCATCGGCGGTCTGGCCCGCCAACTCAAGGTTCCGCTGGTGTTGGGGGTCGATCGGCTGCATTACGGCAGCGACGGCTTCTCTCACTTCAATTCGGCGATCTTCGTCGACGGCGACGGTCGGATTCTGGATTGCTACGACAAGATGCACCTGGTGATTTTTGGCGAATACGTCCCCTTTGCCGATTGGTTTCCATGGCTGGAGGATCTGACGCCATTGGGTGTCAGCGCCTCGGCGGGAGAAGAAGCGGTCGCTTTCGCCCTGGATGACCAGTGCCGACCGACCACCGACGACCGGACGGCCGCCGTTCGTTTTTCACCCGATATCTGCTACGAAACGGTCCTGCCGCATGTCATTCGCCGCCAGATCAACATGCTCCGCGACGCGGGCCGCGAACCGGATGTCCTGCTGAACCTGACCAACGACGGCTGGTATCGTGGCTCCACCGCGTTGGACCTGCATCTGATCTGCGGCGTCTTCCGGGCGGTCGAATGTCGCAAGCCGCTGTTGATCGCCGCCAATACGGGATTCTCGGCGTGGATCGATGCCGACGGCCGCATTCGCACTCAGGGCCCCCGGCGGGACACGGCCGTGCTGGTGGCGAACGTCCAGATCGACTCCCGGCACAGTTGGTATCTCAAGTACGGTGATTGGGCGGCCGGTACCTGTCTTGCGGCGTGTGGGGTGCTGGCCCTGTGCGGATGGCGAAATCGGCGGCGTCGGGCAGAAGGGTAGTCGTCCGTCACGGGCCAGATTCCCATGGCATCCATCAAGCATGGCAAGCCAGAATGGCACCCGGGCTCCCGGACACGAGCCGGCCGGCTGGTTGCCATCCGCCTGCCAAATCAGCCCCCTTTTGCGGAAAACGGGCCACGATTCCTCTCGGTACAGTCCATAACTCGTTGTACACCAATGACTTATGAACAATCAAGTCCTCCGGAATGGGGGAATGGAGAGTTCCCTGCAAACGGCGCGGTATTTTCCCTGTATCCCCTATACTCGCTCCCTTACAGGGTTTCTGATTGACATGGGAAACTGGGCGAAGTTATACTGAGGGGACAAATTTACGGATTCCCCTGTCGTTGGCGTGGATCAATTCTTGGTTCAGTTTGACCCGGCGTAGTGGAACCGCCCGAACCGCATGGACGTGGGCCTGCTGAGATGGAGCATCCAAGCACGGCGGTTCGCTCCCCGCGTGGTTGAAGGAGAGGCCCGATGAACCTTGTCGGAAAGATTTTCACCGTCTTCATCTTCTTGATGAGCTTGGTCTTCATGTCGTTTGCCGTGGCCGTCTACGCCACCCACCAGAACTGGCGCGAGATCGTCACCAACCAGAAGGCAACGGCGGAGAAACCCTTGGGGTTGGAGTCGCAGTTGAAAAACGTGCGCAATGAGAACAAGAATCTTCGCGACGAAAAGGCGGCCCT
>JABMRP010000973.1 GCA_013202535.1 Planctomycetota bacterium | reverse complement strand
CGAGGGCAGACCTCTTCGGTGCGGCGGTAATACAACGTCGACGCCGGGCAAATGTAGCGGTAGTCGTGCGAAGTGACTATCGTCGGTGTGGTTGCCAGACAAGCCTCGATCGCGCCGATGTTGTAGATATTGTGAACGTGGACGACGTCCGGCTCTTCCTCATCCAATATACGCAGCATCTGCTCTCGGGCTTCGGTCCGCACGCTTCGCCCGGCATTGCCCAAGAGGGGCAATCGATGCGACCGGCCGACCAAGTCCGAATCGCCCTCGGCAAAGACGGCCACCTGTGGATGGCCTCGTTCTTCAAGGTGGGGAAACATCGTCAGCAGATAGGTCTCGATGCCGCCACGCCAGCCGAGATGCTCGTTGAGATGAAGTATCTTCACGCGAGTTCTTTCACCGGAGAACGCGAGGAGCTGTCTGTGTCGGGCTCAGTTGTGTCGGGCCAACCGAGCGTATCCAAGTAGCGTTGCCAATGTTGCTGGTCGCGGCGCCGAGAAAGCAGCCGGCCGAGCAGCGGCAGCAGATCGCGGTGGGCGGCCAGATAGGGGCCGAGCGGTTGAGATGACGGCGTTCGCAGCAGGCTACGCAGGAGGTTTCGGGGGAACATATAGCCGAAGTATTTCAGGGCGGCGCGCGTGCGGTGCGTTCCGGCCAGGCGGAAGCGGTGGATGGCCCGGTTGCGTAACATCTGACGCGTTCTCTTGCGACGTGCCGCGTCGTCGGTGGTGGCCGATCCGGAGAAATGGGCGATTTCTCCTCCTGTGCAAATACCCAACTTTCCGCCAGCCTCGCCGATTCGCCGACAGAGGTCGTAGTCTTCGTAGTAACTGCCGAAGATCGGATCAAACGGCCCGACTCGGCCCAGTATGCTTGTGCGGATTACCATGGCCGCGGCCGTGATTTGCGGCACCTCATAACAGGGTTCGTCATGGGCCCCATCCTCCGCATCGCCGTCGATCTCCCGCATCAGTTGCGGCGAACCTTTCGCACAGTCCCAAAACGCCGGGTCCCAGTCCTGCCAGTCGTACGTCCGGATTATCGGGCTGACCGCCCCCAATTGTGGATCCCGCCGCAGACACTCGACGCACGCCGCCAGCCAACCTTCTCCGCTCTTGGTATCTTGATTCAAGAAGCAAACGGCCTCGGTATCCCAATCGATGTGTTGCAGCGCGAAGTTATTGGCCTCGGCGAACCCGAGCGGCTCCTTACAGCGGAGTACGATCGGATCAAGCCCTGCGACGTCCACACTCTCAACGCACGTATTGCCCACGTTGTCGACCAACACCAGCCGGACCGGCGTCTTGAGCGAATCGCGCAGGCTGGTCAAACACTCCGGAATCCACCGGTCCCCGTGGTACGCGACGATGATGACAGTGATGGGTCCCGCAGTCATGTTTCGTTCAGCAACTCCGCCACAACGTCACGTATCCGCTGGTGATAAACGTCCTCATGGTAGCACGCTTGGGCTTCCTGCCTGGCTCGTTCGGCCAACCGAGTGCGCAGGTCGGCGTCTTCGAGCAGCCGGACGAGTTGCCGCGCAAGCCCTTCCACGTCTCCATAGGGGACCAGCAGGCCTGTTGTCCCATGCTCAACCATTTCGGGGATTCCTCCGACTGCGGTGGCAACCACTGGAACACCCATCACAAATGCTTCAATTACAACACGTGGAAGCGGGTCCCCCCGCGACGGCACGCACACCACATCGCAGGCGCGGTAGAACTCGCGCATGTCCTCTACCGTTCCGACAAAATGCACATGGCCCTGGAGCCCAAGCTGTTCAATCAGTTCTTGGAGTTCGTTACGGTAACCCAGTGTTCCTTCCCCAGTGGCCGCAAAATGGCATCGTGGCACAACTCGAAGGATCTCGGCAGCCGCTCGCAAGAACAACGGATGGCCTTTCATTGGCCGCAGGGTGCCCGGAAGCCCGATGATCGGCACGTCCGTGGGTAAGTCCAAACACTGTCGGCACACGTTTGCGGACGCACATTCTTGAAAGAACGCGGGAGTAACGGCGTTGCGAACCACCCTGAGCTTGGAATGCTCCGTGACCCCCAGCACGCTTCTGGCAACCGCCTCTGAAACCACGACAACTCGATTGGGCAAGTGTTTCACGGCTCTGCGAACCAGTGCGCGCCCGCCGATTACAGGAGCATGCATTTCACCTCCGACGTCGTCAAATAACTCACGAAGGTGCCAGGCAGACGGGATGCCCAGCATTCGGGCGGCGGTGATCGCCGAGATTCCGAGGATTGTGTTCGCATAGACGACCCGCGGCTTCAGGCGTCGCAACAGACGCACGAAACCAACCAGCGAGCGAATTTCCTTACCTAGCCTACGGATACGGCGCAGCATGCTTCCGCCGCCGAGCCAACTTCCATGTTCGATGTAATGAATGCGGCACCCAACCGTTTCGTACCTTTCAGCAAACGGTCCAGGACACCCGAATGCGACGTCCACTTCCCAGCCAGCTTCTCGTAACCCTTTAGCTATCAAGTAGCCGCTGATTGTCGATCCACTGAAATCCGCACCGGGCTGTACAAGTAGAATGCGTTTATCTGCGTCCTCCACGATACGTATCCTCCGCGGGAAATCGCCTTCAAGACGTCGAGTGTCGTGTAGTCTACTGATCAGACCGGTTCTCTTCTTGGGGAGACCGGCCTATTCCGGTTTCCAAGGGCCTAAACAGAGTTGCTTCAACGAAGAGGTAGTTGTCCGAGCAAGAGACCGTAAGGCAGTATCAATGATTCTACCTCTGTTTACGTTCAACCCACCTTTGAAGTCTCTGCTCCACTTGAGAAAGTGCCCACCCGAGAGTCCAGGGAGCTATTCCCACCCATCGGACTTTGCGCAGTTTTCGTCGTATCCGAACCGCAATGCTATTGCGTTCCGTATTCGACTGACTGGACACGTTCGTACCTGTGAAGTAGTGACAATTACGCCTGTATTCTTCTGAAGGCACAAAGATCGAAGCAATCTGGTCGACGTCATCGGCCGTCAATTCATCCGGATGCAACTCCTGCTTCTCTTTCAAGCCATGCTTGGCCAGTACCTCTCGACGTCAATACCAATAAGCTCGGAGAGTCCCATGTTTTCAGTTGCGAATAAGTTCGACAAGAAGGTCCGCGTTTCCTGACGCATCGGTGGTGGCCGCCGATGAGAAGCCGGATTCACCAGCCTGGAAGTCCGGATAATCAGTCGCTGCCACAACGCCAGCCT
>JABMRP010000972.1 GCA_013202535.1 Planctomycetota bacterium | reverse complement strand
GGCCACATCCTCGTCACCGCCACCGGCTGGGTCCAGAACCAGGGCGCCCAACTGGAAGAGCTCGGCGGCGATCGCGTCACGCTGGGCACCAACTGGGGCACCGAGCCCGTGCTCTCGGAGGGCATTCCGGCCGAGATCCTCTTGCCCGTTGCCGCCGACCGTGTCCGCTTCTACCCCTTGGACGAATCGGGCAACCGCCGCCCGGCCGTCCCCTGTGCCGAACGCGAGGGCAAGGCGTCAGTCGTCCTCGATCCCCGGCACAAGACGGTCTGGTACGAGGTCGAGATACGTTGAGCCCAGCAGTCAGCGGCGTGTCGTAGAGATCCAGAATTTGTGCATTGGCATCGTGAAATCGGGGCCCCGATCGGCGCCGTGCCTCGTGCTCAATGGCGGGTCTGGGTGAGGCCAAGTGTGCAGACAGTTGGGCGGACTTTCTGCGAAGTCTCATGCCAGCTCTAGTTCGTTGCCCAACTCGGCGATGTCCTTTCCCGTTGCCTCGGCGTACAGCACGTCAGGGCAGAAATCGACCCCATTGGGCCAGACCAATGTGCCGGCTTCTCGATCAACGGAGACCTGAGCAAAGAAGTCGACGTTTTGCAGGGGTTCAAACACGCCGCCCCGCCCACGAATCCGCCTGCCAAGATCGAGCTTCGCAACCGTGCCGTCTGAAAAGCGGATCTCGAGTTCGTAGTCCTTCAAATGGCGAACCTGCGCGACTCGTGGAAACATGTCACCGGCTCCCATTGCGCTGTCAACTCATCAATTGCGAGCCGGGTGCCACGGGTGGCCTGTCCGGCCGTGCGGTTTCAGGGCGCCTCTGGGATTCCACTCACCGTATTCCGCCATGGCTCATCTCTCTGACCGAATGCTACGGCTCTGCGGCGCCCAACAGCCATCCGCAGCACCCGGTTGTCAGCCGAGTTTTTCCCATTCCTCTCTGGAGATACCTGCTTGACGGAGAATGCGTATGAGCAATTCCCTGCCGATGTCGCCTTGGTGCGGGTTCGGCAAAGTCAATGTCAGGTCCCCTTTGATCATGAACGGGTGTTTGCCGCCCGAATAGGGACCGTCGAAGCCTGCTTGGCGCAGAGCGCGGATCAAGTCGTTCCGTGAGATAGGGCCGAACCGAGGCATCAGAGGGGAATGGCACTGCCGACCGTTAAGCTATTGTACTGCAACGGCTTGCGTTTTTCAATCGCCGCTTGAGTTCCCATCGCGGTTGACGCATGAGCGGGTATCGATGCCGACGTCGCTTCAACACGCGTGGTTCGATCCGGCCGGGCCGATCCGGCACTTCGAGCATGGCGATTCGCTCCAGCAGAATCCGAACGCCCGACACACCGTGTAGGCCTAACGAGAGATTCGACCACGACGCCAGAATCGTCGCACACGTCCGCGTGAAACTGATGCGACGCGGTAGCTTGCCATGCGTCATCGCCGCGTCGCAAATCACGCGACGAATCAGATTGTAAGCCAAAAGCGTCGTCCAGAGTTCTTTGCGAACCATCACAGGCGTTTTGCAGCGCATGTGATCGAGGTTCAACGTCTGCTTGATCTGCAGGATGTCGAGTTCCACGTTCCAGCGGAAACCATAGAGCTCGGCAATGTCCTCGGCGGTGTATTCACTCGGGTCGAGAAGCGTGGTGACAACGGTGAGCGTCTCCGTGCGTCGGCCGTTCTCGGTTACCCGAAAGCGGGTTTCGCGAAGCGTGATCGTCTCGGGAATGGTCGCATAGGTCTGGTCGTCCATCCACTCGGGCTTGGCCGGCCTGTGCCACTCGATCAGATGATCGTACTTGCCCAGGCGAGCACCTCGCCGGAAATCGACGTGCCGGCTCTGGTGCATTCGCACGCATGCGTCGACGCCGCGCTGCATCAGCAGGGCGATCATCATGAAGGAGCAGTAATAGCGGTCCGCCACGAGCACGTCGCCTTCGCAGAACGAATCAAGCATCTCGCGAAGCAACGCCGTTTCGCCCGTTTCCTTGCCGGAGTACGGACCGAATGCCGCGTCCATGACACATGCGGTCGCCAACGAGAGAATCACACAGACACGCATGGTCGGAAATCCGATGCCCGGCTTCTGCGACTTCTGTTGCGGAAACTCCTCTTGGTTCTCGGGCGTGTCGGGCATGGTCGCGGTGAAGCCGTCGACCAGCTTCGGGTGACGACCGCACCAGAGCCACGACTCGGGGGCAACGCATTCGATCTTCCCAGCGGCCTCGACCACCAGATCGTGCAGGGCTTTCTCGCAGAGTTTCTTTCTGGCTTTACAGTATTCGCCCGTGTCACTGGACGGCGGGGTCTGGTGGTTGGCGATCAGGAAGTCGGCGATGCGTGCAACGGCGGCTGCGCAACTTCGCATCTTGCCGTCGGCAAGGACTTGGCTGAGAAAGGCCCAGAGGACGATGGACGCGTGATAAACGCAGTTGTACGTGTTACCGAACAGCGCGTCGTGGCGGCGGAAGATGCGTTCGATTTCGACGGCCGGCAGCACGCTGGCCAGCGGGAGCCCTGTTTCGCCGAGGAACGAGTTGGCAACGAGTCGGAAATCGACGTTGTTCGTCCGCGACCTAATCGATAGAGTTGTCATGAAAAACCCTCCCTGGCTTTGTGTGATTGTAGCCAAGGAGGGTCCAAACAATATCGGCCAAGGCGGAAAGAAACAACGCCAATCAGCCAACGGATGCGTTTTTACGAAAAACGACGCATTTCGTCAAGCGAAGCTCTGCGCAGAAGTCCATCGACCGTGCCATTCGGGACAGTCGCCTGTCTTCTTGCAAGGGAGAATGCTGTCCTTCTTCTTGAAAAGCTTGGCAAAGAAGCCCATCGTTTCTCCTTTTTCAAACGCCGGGTGCCCCTGCTTCGTGGCG
>JABMRP010000971.1 GCA_013202535.1 Planctomycetota bacterium | reverse complement strand
TTCGATCAGTACACCGGCCGGCGGCTGTGGCGGCGCGAACACTCGCTGACCGACACCTGCGCCGGTCCGGGCAGCGTGTTTCAACGTTACCTCGAAGTAATCGTGCGGCTGGATCCGTGGACGGGAAAAGAGCTTTCCCGGCACGAGCCTCCGTTTACCGGAGGGAAGTGGACGGGCATGGCCGCCAGCCTGGACGGCAAGACGTTGTACGCCTCGGCGGGCGGGAAGGAATGGTCGTGCATTATGGCATTGGACGTCGCCAGTGGGAAGCAGAACTGGGTGCTGGGCGGACCCGGCCGTGGGAAACAATGGGGCCTCTGGAGTGCGCTCAGTGACGGTCGGATGTACTTTCTCGGCGATAAGGCGACAGGCGCCCGCCGGGCCGAAGCCGTCGCCCAAATGAAGGCCTGGCTCAAGACACTGCCCGGCGACGAGTACAAGGAGTTCGCAGGCAAGATCGAGAAACATGACTTCCGCATCCTGACAGCCGTCGACGCGAAAACCGGCAAGGTCCTCTACGCCCGTGGTGTCGACATCTCCAACGCCGGCGGCAGTTGGACGCGAAAAGTGGTGACTCACGGTAGGCGACAGTACGAACCGTCCCTTCGCGGGGCGGTTATAGCCCATGGCGGGGTCGTTGTGTTCTGCTCCTGGGCCGGGGCCGACAAATCGTGGGCGGTCTGGCCGAAAGGGGGGTACAAGGGACGGGCCCTGGCGGTCCACGACGGTGCTACGGGCAAGCTCCTCTGGTATCGGTTCGGCAATTACCGCGCGCGGCCGATCGTAACCGATGACTACGTGATCGCCGAGCCGTGGGCATTCGGCCTGCGGTCCGGAAAACCCAGGACGCGGATACATCCGATCACGGGCAAGCCCGCGCAGTGGGCATTCTGCCGCTACAACAAGCAGTGCGGCACTTTCGCGGGCTCCAGACACTTCGTGTTCGGTCGGTCGCGTGGAATAGGCTACCACGACCTTCTCCGCGACCGAGGGCTCTACACGTTTCTGCAAAGTCGGGCGAGTTGCTGGGTCGACACTTCGTCGGGGGGCGGAATGATGATCAAACCGCCCCATGCCATTAGCTGCAAATGCGAGGTTTCGATGCCGTTTACCGTTGCCCTCGCGCAGGTTCCGCAAGAGCCCGTCGTCCCGCAGACGTACGCACAGCCGGGCCCGTCGCTGCCCGTCAAGCACCTCCACCTCGATCTCGGCGCGACCGGCAGCCGCCACGACACGAAAGGTAACCTGTGGGTCGCGATGAGACCGGGCAAGCACCAACTGCTCCTCATGTTCGGTAACAAGCCGACCTTCTACAAGGGCGGTGGGCCGGTCCAGCGGAGCGCCAACTACACGCCGATTGAAAACACCGACGTACCGTTTGTCTTTGCCACCGCGGCGCGCGGCCTGCAGAAGTGCATCATTCCTCTGGCCGAGTCCGGCAACGCCGTTTACGAGGTGCGGCTCGGGTTCTCGGCACTTCCGGGCGACAAGCCCCGACAGCGGGTCTTCGACGTGAAACTGGATGGCAAGACCGTCCTGGCCAACTTCGACATCGTCAAGGAAACCGCCCGGGCCGACCGCGCCCTGTGGAGAACGTTCGACGTGTCGGCCGGCAAGGACCTGACCATAGAACTGGTCGCCAAATCGGACACGCCGACCCCGGCCCGGATGCCGCTCATCAGCGGCGTGGTGGTATTGCGGAAATAGACGGTCGGTTCGTGAGACGAAACTGCGTTGATTTCGCCCGGAGACATCGATAATATCATCCCAAAGGCCCACGGTTTCGATATGCATCGGAATGGGCGCGACGCCACCTGGGACGGCGGGGAATACAAGGAGACGCAACATGGTGAGAAAGCCTGTCGCAGCCTTGTTGATGCTGCTGCTGTTGTCGGTTCCTTCGGGCGCCGTCGACGAGACGGCGAAGCCGGGCGAGCGATTGACGGTAATGCGCCTGCGATATCGCAGCGCCAAGGGGGCGTCGGCCCGGAAAGCGGCGGGCACACCGCTGATCGTCGCCCTGGTTGCCCTGGCCGATGCCAAGGTCGCCGGAGAACAGTCCGCCGAGGCGGTCAAACTGTATCGCGAGGCAATTCCAATCGCCACAATCCTCCGCGGCAGCAAGACGGATATCGCCGCGAAGCTCAAGTTCGCACAGGCCCGGGTGGTGGTCGAAAAGAAGCTGACGGTCCTGCGGGCGGCGATGGCGGCTCGTACGGCTTCCTGCTGGTGGCGATCGACAAGAACAAACGAATCATCTGGCAGAGCGACACGAAGAACTGGCACGCCTACGTCCCCGCTGACGAAAAGAACTGGTA
>JABMRP010000970.1 GCA_013202535.1 Planctomycetota bacterium | reverse complement strand
TGGTGACCGAACTGCTGGCCGAGGACGATCGATACCTGGCCGAGCAACTGGCCGACCAGACGCTCGCGGCCGAATCCATGGCCTTCGTGATCAAGTGTTTTCGCGACGATCTTCGCTGGCTCAGCACGCTGGTGGCCCTGTTGAACGGCGGACCGGGCGTCGATTTTCTTACGCGCGTGTTTGCCGAGGAGGAGTCGATCCGCCGCTCGCTTGAGGCCTGGCACGAGTCCGCGGCGGAGTCCGGCGGGCTGCATGTCACGGGGCCCGGTGGGCATGATGTCATGGACCCGCGGCAACCGGCCGGCGGTATTCCGCTTGGCCAGCAGAAGCGCGAGACGACGGATTCCGAGTCGGTCCCCGACGTTTCTTCACTCTGCCGGGGGGCCACGCGTCTTCGCAGCGCCGTGTTGCAGCGCCGTGTCGAGTTGCTGCTGGGGCAGCCGGACCCGGATACGCCCGACGGTTGGTTTTACACATGGCAGACCGCCAGCCGCCTGACCGTTCACGTTGACGCCAAGACATTGCCGCGGGCTACTCTGGCCGATGAAGACAGCGAGCCGATCGACGGCGCGGCCCGCTTGCAGCCGTTTCGTGCCCGGGCGGCCGAACAATGGATCAAATCGCTTGGCGACGTCGCCCCGCAACAGTGCGCCGAAGCGCTGCGGCGGGGAGTCGAAGAGCTGATCGACTCGGCCGGCGAAGTGCTCACGTTTCTCGAAGACGTGCCGTTGGAGGAGGCCATCGGCGGCCTGGAGGCGTTGTCCGACGACACGGCGACGTGTCTGCGCGGCGTAAGACGACACCGGCGAGCCGAATCGAACGGCCTGCGGCGGCGATTGCTCCGCTGCCGACGCGGGCTGGAAAACGAGTTGCAGGAGCGGCGTCTGACAAGCCGGATGGAAGGACTGTTCGGGCGCCGGTTTGTTGCCGGCTTGGAGCGGTTCATTCTGGCCCTTCTGTTGGTGTTCGTGGTGATGGTCATCGCCGAAGGGCCGCTGATGCGGTGGGAAGCCCGGCGAGCGGGTGTCCAGTCGCTGGCCCCCGGCGCGAGTCAGGTGGAAGCCGTGTTTGCCTGGATGGACCTGGGTATCTGTATCGTCTTCCTTTCCGAATTCGCCTTGAAGATCGGCCTCTCCAGGCGGCGGTTGCTCTTCCTGCGGCGTTACTGGCTGACGATGCTGCTGCCTTCGATCCCCTTCGGCTTTATGGTCTACATGGCCCATGTTTCGGCCACGGCCGAGACGGTAGCCGGAAGCGTTGTGTTTGTCCGCTTCTTGCGCTACTTGCGGCTGCCTCGCATGGCCCGATGGCTGCGCGTGGCGCGGCCGATCATGCGCGGGGCGCGGCTGGTCGGTTTTCTGTTGCGGGCGTCCGACCGGCTCGTGCGGCGCTTGGCGCCGCTGATCAACCGAAATTTGGTGCTCTTCGAGCAGGCGGCGATCAAGGTCGACGAACCGGCCTATCGCACGGCCTTTTCGGCGCTGCGCGAGCGTTACGTCTATCGCGCATCCGAAGTCCTTGCCTGGCTGCCGTCGGCGTCGCGATGCCGGCTGGCTCAGGCACGGATCGACGACTTGACCGTCATGCTCGAGGCGCCCAACTTGGCGCTGGTTGGTACGGGTCGCGTCGATGAGGAGGAGCCGACGACCCGGGAGATTCCGCTGGAAAGTGTGGTTTCCCGGCTCTTGGCCGTGACGCCCACCGGTGTTTCCGACCGGATCGGCATGGGAGTGGCCGAGAGTGTGGCGCGTTGGTGCCGGGCGCTCGACGTGTTCGCCGTACGCCGTCTGCCGGTCGTGCGTCATCTGGCGGCGGCCGGACGGTTACCCAGCCCGCAGGAAACGACCGCGCGCGTGGCCAACCGCATCGGCGTGTTGCTGCGCCAGATGCTCGATCGGATCTATTGGTTCGCCGATCTCTACGGCACGGTGACGGCACCGCAACTGGTCGATTCGATCGGCGAGCGGTTGGTTCGAGCGACCGCGCGTCCCACTCGGCGACTGTTCATGCTCGGCGGGTTGTTTCTGGTGGTGTTCTCTCTCGCCGGATCGATTCCCGCGCTGGAGACGTTCAGCCAAACGCTGCGCCGTCTGGTGGCCACGCCGCTGGTCGTCTTGGGGGCCGTGTGTGCGGTGCCGCTGGTCATCGGGCTGTGGTTTCGCCGCATCGCCGGCGAGGCCTCGGAATTCCACACGTTGGTCGCCGAGGCCCAGTTCATCGCGGCCACGGGCCAGTTGAAACGCCGTCTCTCCGAGCCGCTTCGCAACGAACTCGAGCGTCGGGTCGTCGACCCGGAGGCGGCCCAAGCGGCGCCCCATCAGGCCGACAACGCGCGTCGCACCGTCGAGTTGCTGTGGCGCGATTATCTCGAAGGCGCGCCCTTCCACAAGACCGACACGAAAACCGCCACGCAACTGTTGGGGAATCTGGCCCTGATTTCGCTGCGCGATACGAAGCTGTGTTACGGCCGAAACCGGTGCAAGCAACTGCGGCAGTTGGACCTGGAAAACGCGCGGCGCTCGATCGGGGGGCCCTACCTTTGGTTCCGCTTCATCTCGCGCAGCATCGCCCAGCAGACGGCCAAGCTGGTCATCGATTACAACGCCCATGCTCTGCCGATCGAGCGGGCCGCCTCGGTCGATATTACCGAGATCCACGACTACATCGACTGGCTTGCCCGGCGGCTGAACAAGCCGATCGCGGAGCTCGATCTGCCGGCCGAGTTCCAGCGGCGTCTGGCCGACGATGCGGAACAGGCCGAGCGCTTGGAGAGCGTCGAGTCGGCGCGTCGTGGCAAAGGGTACGAGGTGAACGATTTCACGGCCATCCATTTTCTTTCGGCCGACGCGGACGTGCAAGAGGACATTCGGCGGCGCTACGGTCGGCAAGTCGCCGAGTTGCTGGCCGGCGACCGCCGCGACAACATTCGCCGCGTATTCCGCACGTATCCGTTCCACCAATGGCCCCGGGAGCAGCGTACGTTCAACCCGATGGTCTTGTACCAGCAACATCTGGCCGGAGGCCGCGCGCTGCTGTTGCCGCTGAAGCTCTTTCTTCTAGGATTTGTTCTCGCGGGGCGTGCCCTGGCGGCCGTGTGGCGAGTCGTGCGCGACGTGCTCCATCCCACGGTCGGCGACCCGGCCGCGGTAACCGAGCCCGACCCCTTTGCCGTGGCCGTTCGTAAGATCCACCGAATGCGCAAGCCGGTATTCATGGAATGCCTGCAAATGCGGGCCGAATTCGATCCCGAGTACCTGGGGGTCATTCTCCCCGGCCAGCCCCCCCGAAACGGTCCGACGCGAAGGCCGGAGATCGAAGACGATCTGGCGGCCATCGGCAGCGATAAGTTTACGCTCGACGAATTTCGCCGGCTGGCGACCGAGCGGCGTCAGCAAGTGCGCCGGTTTCGCCGCTGGCTGGCGAAGTTCTCCTGGAGCGAGTTTTCCGCCCAGTCGCTTCGGGCAATGGCCCTTGCGTTTACGATCAACTACCGCAACGCGCGGGTATATCTCGATGCCACCGAACGGCTGCAGACTGCTTTCGACGAGGCCTCGCACGATCCCGTGCGTGCTTTGGCCGGTGGGCGCCGGTGGTGGTCGCCGGTGGCCTTGTGTCGCTGCCTTTGGCGCGGCCGTCAAATCGCTCGTCTTTTTCGCCAATCGACGTTCGGCCAGATCGATCGCAATACGCGACGACTCTGCCGTCGCGTGCTCTGTCGTCAGGGCGGGCCGTTGCTCGACGCCTTGAACTGCCTCGTGCGACGCGGCGGACCAATCGATCCGGTCGAGACGGCCCGGCGCGAGTTGGAACTGATCGGCCGCGACCCGTCGACCTGGAGCCACCAGTTGGTCGTGCTCCGTTGCGTGCAAACGCTGACCGTGATGGACGTGGAAACGTATCGCCGATTGGTCGCCGAATTGGGACAGTACGAGGATAGTGATTAGGGGATGTTGTTTAGCCCGGGCACTTGTGCCCGGCGTTTGGAACAGGTGAGAGAATGGACCGTCAGCGGGTTGCCGCGATTTTTGACATGGATGGGGTGCTGGTCGATACGTATCATGCGCACTTCGAGAGTTGGCGGATGGTGGCGGCCGAGGAGGGGTTGGAGTTGGGCGAGGAGCAGTTTGCCGCCACGTTCGGACGCACCAGCCGCGAAATTATCGCCCATGCCCGAATTACCTGAAGTCGAAACGATGCGCCGCGGCGTTGCCGAGATCGTCGGCAGCCGTATCCGTGGCGTCCATCGCGTGAAGTCGCGGTTGCATCCAATCAAGATCACGCCGGCCGCGGCCGAATTTCGCCGTCGCGCGGTCGGGCGGCGGATCGTTGCCGTGGAGCGTGTTGGGAAACGGGTCGTTGTGGTGTTGGACAGCGACGACCGGATCGTCTTCGAGCCGCGCATGAGCGGGCTGGTTTTGCTGTCCGATCCGCCGGACGAAGAGCACTTGCGGCTGCGGTTGCTCCTCTCCGACGGTCCCGCGCCGCAACTTCTCTTCTGGAACCAGCGGGGGTTGGGCGTGGTGCAGTTGCTTTCGCCGCGGCAGTTTGCCCGCAAGTGTGGCCCCGGCAAGCTGGGCCCCGACGCCTTGGCCGTTTCCCCCGAACTGCTGCAACAGGCGCTGGGCTCAAGCCGCCGGGCGGTGAAAGTCGCCCTGCTCGATCAGCGGGCCGTGGCCGGTATCGGAAACCTCTACGCCTCGGAAATCCTCCACGTCGCGGGCGTACACCCCGGTCGGGCGTGCCATCGGATTTCCGCCGCGCGCTGGGCAAGCATCCACGCGGCCATGGAAAAGGTGCTGCGAGAAGCCATCTATTATGAAGGATCGACCCTGGCCGACGGCACCTACCGCGCCAAGCGCAACCGGGAAGGCGGCTACCAGAATCATCATCGCGTGTACGGACGTGCCGGCCAGCCGTGTCCCCGTTGCGTGGATCGCGACGTTCGCCGGATCGTGCAGTGTGGACGTTCGACCTTCTACTGTCCCGGGTGTCAGCGATAGGAGCTGGCCCTTCGTTGCACCCGAGTTCGAGTTCCGAGACAAAGCACTAGGCCCGAATGGCTGTTGGGCCGCCTGTTCCACCCGATCTAGCGGGTTGCAGCGAAACGGGATTTCCGGCAAAGTGGGGCGTATGCCCCGTTTCTTGACAGCTTTGAATTCCGAAACGGCAATCTCGGACGGGTCGGGCACAAGTTACGTTCTCGAAAGGGGTTACGCGGAGTTGCCCGGGAAAAGGAAGGATTTGCGACACGAGGAAACCGACTCCTGCCAGAAGAGGGAGTGCAACGCCTCGATCCCAAGTGTTAGCTGAACCACTACCGAATCGCGGTTTGGGATGCGTTGAGTCCCTCGCATATCGGTCTATTTTGAGTGGATGCGTGGCGCTTGCGTCCGCACCCCACACAACCGGCGCTCTGTCGCCGCAAGACACGATGTGCTACACTGGATATCTTGTCTTGCCTACGGATTGTGTCGAACCGTGTCGACATCTTGACTGACCGGAGAAGATACGCGATGTCGCAGTACGCCAACTATACTCTCGCCTCGGAAGATTACGACAAAACGCGCATTCCCGTTGGCGTGGATGCC
>JABMRP010000969.1 GCA_013202535.1 Planctomycetota bacterium | reverse complement strand
CGGCCGTGCCGTCTGGCGGTTGGCCGATGTGATTCTGCAATCCGCCGGCGGCGACGCCATCGACACGACGGCAGCCGTTCGCGGCGTGGTCATCGCCCTAAGAGAAGGGGATCCGCCCCTTCGCGAGGCGGCAATTCGCATCTCGGCCAAACTGGGAGATCCGGCCGTCGAACCGCTGGAGGCCGTCTTGCGCGACGCAGCGCCGGAGGCGCGCGCCGCGGTGGTTCGGGCGTTGGGTGCGATTGGGACTCCCGCGGCCAACGATCGGCTGATCGGCCTACTCGGCGACCGGCAGCCCGATGTGCGCGACATGGCAGCCTTACTGTTGGGGGCCAACGGAGAGGCGCGAGCCGTGACACCCCTGTTGGCGATGATTCCCCAAGGAGGCGCGATCCCCCAAGGAAGCGAGCAGGTGCCGGAAGTCGTTTCCGTGGCTTTGGGCCTCTTGGGAGACGCTCGGGCGGTGGAGCCGTTGATCGGCGCGCTCGAGCGATGTGGCGGTTCGCGGCGGGGATGTGCCGCCTGGGCGTTGGGGATGCTCGGAGACCCGCGAGCCGTCGAACCGCTCCAAAGAGCCCTGGGGCAAGAGCGGGGCGAAGTGGGCGCCGTGGTGGCCATGTCGCTGGTCCGGCTCGGAAACCAAGAGGCTATGGCGACCATCACCCGGCGTCTGCCGCTGGGGACATCCGGCGAAGATTCCACGTCGATTCTGTTCTGCGCGGGATGGCGTCCGCAATCGATCGACGATGTCATTCACGTTCTTGCTTTTGGGGGATGGGAGCACCTCCTTCCGGCGGTCTCGGATTCGGCCACGACCGTGCTGGCGGCGGATATGGCCTCGGGCGATCGGGTTCGGGCGGGCGAAGCCCTGGCCGTGTTGGAGCGACTGGGGGTCGACGCCGCGGTGCCGCAACTGCTGGACACGCTCCGCACCCGGGGAACCCGCGATCTGGCTGAAGTATACCGGGGGTGTGCGACGAAGGAACTCCAAGAAGCGGGTCACCGGTGGATCGCCCGGCACGACTTGCCGCCCGATCCTCCGGCCCCGCGCCGGGAGGGGCCACCGACGATCGGATCGCGTCCCTGATCGACGAACCTGAAATCTGCCGGGGCTTTCCGCGAAAAATGTGGAATTCCCTATAGACTCGCCGGTGCGTCCGCCGCTACACTGCGTCGCGCAAATTCCCGTCGTCGGTTCCGTTTGTCATCATCAACCCAACCATGTGTCGGCGACCGGCCCACATCATGGCCGGTCGTTTCGCGCATAGGTCGTCGGCTCATGGAATGGCCCCGGCCGATCAGCCAAGTTCAGGAGGAACATGTAATGCACCGAGCCATCTTGCGACGGGCGACCTTGAGATGGGCGACCCATCCCGTGCTCTTGGCGATTCTGCTTGGTCTGGCCGTCGCGGCCGTGGCACCGGCGCAGGAATCGTCGATTATCGTTCCCTTGATTGCGAACCCCGCACCGGCGGTCGTTAGCCCCGCGCCGGCCAATCCGGCGCTCCCGGCGACGAGTACCGATAGCTCGATCCTGGAGCCGATGCCGGCCGGCGAACCGATGCGGATCGCACAACCGGGTCTTGCCCCCTCGACTCTAACGCCGGTCGAAGCGGGCGGCAATGCGGCACCGCAGCCGGCCTCCGCGAATCCCGATGGGCACAACCACGAGGCGCCGCTCGAACCGATCCAGATGGTCAATCCCGACGATCCGGTGGTGGTCGAGCCGGCCAGCTTCAAGGGAGTCACTCCTGGAGCGACGACGACGGCCCAAATCCGGGAAGCCTGGGGAAATCCGATTCGTTCGACCAGTCAGGACGGCATGGTGCGGCACCTCTATGCCATCGAGCCGTTCGAGCACATTGAAGTCACTTTTTCCGGCGACAAGGTCGCGTCGGTCGTCATTCGCCTGAACCACGCCTATCCGTCGACGGGCGTGGCCAAGCAATTGGATCTGGTCAACGTGCGGCCGGTGCTGGTGGCCGACGAATTGGGCAACGTGCTTGGCCAGGCGTATCCCGAGCGCGGCGTGCTCTTCTCCTTCACCGCCGAGGCCAACCTTGATGGAAAAGACCGAAACGTCAACCAGATCGTTCTCGAACCGCTAAGTGCCGACACGTTCGTGCTTCGTGCCGAGACCTACCTGGATAGCCGTTGCGAGCAGAGTCTTGCCGATTTGAATCAGGCGCTGAAGATGAATCCTTCGCACGCCAGGGCCTACTGGCTTCGCGCACGAGTTCTCAGCGTCTTGGGCAAGGCGGACGAATCGCTGGTTTCCAGCAGCAAAGCCGTGCAATTGGAATCGGCCAATCCTCGTTATCGGCTGACCTATGCCCGCGCGCTGGAACGAGCCGGACGAATCAACGAGGCCGTCTCGGAAGTGCGCGAGGCGATCGCCACCAGCGACAAACGCGTACACGTCAAAGCCCGGGCCCTGTGTATG
>JABMRP010000968.1 GCA_013202535.1 Planctomycetota bacterium | reverse complement strand
TAGGCCGTTGCGGCACCGGTGGCGTAGCAGCTCAGGATCACCCCTTCGAGCACCTGATGCGGATCCTCTTCCATCTGCACGCGGTTGCAGAAGGTGGCCGGCTCGCTTTCGTCGGCATTGATGCACATGTAGACCGGGCCGGGATGATCCTTGGGCAGAAACGACCACTTCAACCCGGTGGGGAACCCGGCCCCACCCCGACCTCGCAGGTTGCTGCTGCGAACCAGATCGATAATCTCTTGCGGCGATTTCGTCGCCAATGTTTCGCGCAGCGCGCGATATCCACCGCCGGCTTCATACACGGCCAGCGTATGGCTGTCTGGCTTGTCGATATTGGCCAAAAGGACCGGTTGGAAATCTGCCACGGAACGGTTGCCGCTGTTTGGTTATGGTTACTTGGTTACTCCAACCCTTCAACGAACGCGTCAATTTTCTCTTTTGTCAGGCATTTATGCAAGGTACCACCCGCCAACATGGCGGGCGCGTAATCGCAGGCCCCCAGACATTCGGCAAACTCAAGCGTCACCCGGCCGTCTTCGGTCGTTTGGCCCGGACGGATGCCCAACTTCTCGCACAGATACTCCAGCAGGTCCTCGCCACCCCGGGCCGCGCAACTCAGCGAGCGACAGACCCACACGCGCACGCGTCCCAGCGGTTCGTCCTGCTTGAAGAAGCCGTAAAACGAGAGCGTATCCTGCACTTGGGCCGGGGCCAGCTCCAGAAGCTCGGCCAGTTCGACCACCGCCGCCGGTTCCACGCGGCCCAAATGCTCCTGCACCAAATGCAGCGCCGGCAGCACCACGGCCTGTCGCGTCGGATACCGCGGGAAGTACTCGCGGATCGCGGCGATGATTTCGTCGGTCAGGATTTGGTTGGTTGTGGACATTGCGGTCTATTGGTCGGGTGCGTTTTTGTTCAGTCCTTCGAGTTGCGTCAGCCAATCGTTGAAATGGGGGCACTTATCTCGGATGGTTTCCAGCCCGATTTCCGCGGCTATAATGGGGCCGGCCGTTGCTTTGGCGCCGTGGTACTCGGGGATTTCCTTCTCGATGCGTTTGGACGGCGCGGATTGTTCGCCGTCGTCAATCAGTTCGGGGGACTTGTAGTCCTTACACAGCTTTTTAAGTTGGTCAATCTGTCGTGCGTGTTCTTGGTACAGACAGTCAAAGGCCGCCGGGTCGGATAGTAGAATCGCCTCGAACTCGTGCAACTGGATATAGGGGATAAATCGCGGGTCCTGGATGTCCTCGCCGAAAGCTTCCTCCAACTTCCGCACTCGGGCACGAGGGTCAGCCAACTTGCTCGCCTCGTCGCTGCCGGGGAAGTCGCCGGGCAGTGCGTACAGGTCGAATATCGTGGTAAAGTAAGCGTTGCTGTCTTGGTCCTCCTTCAGCCATCGGCGGATATCTTCCTTCACCGGCTCGTAGCGGACGAGTCCACCCCGGTGAACGTGTCCTTTCTTCTTGCCCAGCGAAGCCAACCGCGGCTTGGATAGGTAAACTTCATGCTTGGCGAGGTGTTCCTTCAGTAATTCAAGGGCAAATCTCTGCTCGGTATAGCCTTCGGCCGTCAGCAGAAGCCTCGCCATCAAGCGGGCCCTCCACCGAGAACGTTTTTCTCCCAAAGTTCACTCAGTGTATACTCTTGAAGCCACTCCTCCAATGCCTCCGGTTGCAGGCGCACAAACGTCGACCCGCGGTCTTCGCGCTCGACGACCACCACATCCTCCGCCTCGAACTGGTCCAACAGCGCCGTGGACTGCGTGGCCAGGATAATCTGGCAATGGCACGCGGCCTGTTTGACCAGCGCCGCCAACACAACCATGGCGTAGGGGTGCAGGCCGAGTTCCGGTTCGTCGATAACCATGACCGACGGCAGATCGTCGCGCGGCTGTAACAGTAAGGTCGTCAGCGCCATCGCCCTAAGCGTGCCATCGGAAATCTGGTGGGGTTTGAACAGTATATCGGAATCTCGCTCCCGATAATTCAACAGCACGTTCTCCTCGTTCAACGCCAAGGGTTCCAGGTCAAAATCGTCGAACCACGGCGCGAATTGCCTGATCGTGCGGACGATCCGTCCGTAGACGGGTGGCCGTTTCTGCTTCAGCTTGTACAGGACGGCGGCAAGATTGCCCGCATCGTGCCACAGGGCTTTGTTGTCGTGAATATAGCAAGATTGCAGCATGCGCGAGGTTCGCGACGTATCGTGGAACTGAAACACTCGGCAACTGCCCAGTAACTTGCGGACGGTGGAGACCGCCTCGTTCTTCCCTTCTTGATCATGTCGGAGCATCGACTCTTGCGTGCCGACACCGTGAGTGCGGACGCTCGACGTAAGAACTTGTACCGGGCTATTACTCCAAGTGTCCGGCGGGGGCGATGGGCGGACGCGGGCATTCTCCGTTGCCAACACAAGTGTATCGGTTTCCGTATGGTCCAAGACCATTTCGTACGACACGTCCGCCGGTTCCCGGGCAATTGTCAGACTTGCATGCAGACTCGCCGTTGTTTTCGGACCATCGAAGAGAAGCGAATTCGCTCCTCCGGAAACACCGACAAAACGCTGCAGCCTTCCTTCCACCATCTCACCCAACAGCCGAAAGAACGACACGAGATTCGATTTCCCCGCTCCGTTGGGGCCGATCAATACGTTCACCTGGCGCAGATCGAGCGACATCCGCCGGATCGACTTGTATCCGGAAATCTCGATCTTTGCCAAACTGACCATACCCGTTTCCTCGGCCGACTACTTCAGGCGACGTTTCTAACGATCCAACTCGGCAGCGATAATGTTCAAGCTTCCCAGCACGGCCACGACGTCGCTGATCGTGTGGCCGCGAATTAAGTGCGGAAAGAGGGCGAAGTGGAGAAACGACGGCGGGCGGCAGCGGGCTCGATAGGCGCGATTCGTGCCGTCGCCGACGAGGTAAAATCCCAACTCCCCGTTCGGCGCTTCGGTCGCCGTGTAGCATTCCCCGACGGGTGCCTCGAAGCCGCGATTGCTCATCGTCAACTCGAAATGCGAGATCAGACCCTCGATCGTCGAGTAAACTTCGCTCTTCTCGGGTCTGGCGGTCCGCTGCTCGATACCCACGTTGACCGGTCCGGCGGGGAGATTTTCCAGGGCCTGCTCGATGATCTTCACGCTCTCGCGCATCTCGGCCATGCGGACCAGATAGCGGGCGTAGCAATCGCCGGCCTGCGCGCAACAGACCTCGAAATCCATGTCGGCGTACGCCAGGTACGGTTCGTCGCGGCGCAGATCGCGCTCCACGCCGCTTGCTCGGGCAATCGGGCCGGCGCAACTGCGGTTGATCGCTTCGTCGCGGCTCAACACGCCAATGCCCTTGGTCCGGTCGATGAAAATCCGATTGCGGTCGAGCAGTTGCTCCATGTCGTGCAGAATCTTGGGCATTTGCCGCAAAAAACTGCGGATCATCTCGATCGCCTCGGGCGAGGCGTCGCGCATCAGCCCGCCGACTCGAGTGTAGCTGTTGGTGAATCGGGCGCCGCACAGCGCCTCGAAAATGTCGTAGATCTGCTCGCGGGGGTTGAACGCGTAGACGAAATAGGTAAACGCCCCCGTATCGAGCCCGACCGCGCTGTTGCAGACCAGATGGTCGCCGATTCGGGCCAACTCCGAGACGATCATCCGCAAATACTGACACCGGGGCGGTGCCTCGACGCCCATCAGATTCTCGACCGCCAGATGCCAGGCCACGTTGTTGGACATTGGCGAGACGTAGTTCATCCGGTCGGTGACCGTGACGTACTGGTCGTAGTCGAGGTGCTCGGCCAGTTTCTCGAAGCCCGAGTGCAGGTAGCCGATGTCGGGCATGGCGTCGACGACCCGCTCGCCGTCCAGCTTCAACACCAGCCGCAAGGTGGTATGCGTGGCCGGGTGTTGTGGCCCGAAGTTCAACGTCCACAGATATTCCCGTGGATCATCGTGGGCCAGGTCGCCGGAGAGC
>JABMRP010000967.1 GCA_013202535.1 Planctomycetota bacterium | reverse complement strand
GTGTGTCGCTGTCCACCCTCTCCCACCGGCCCGGGAAATCGTCCCAACAGCCGTGCCGCCGTTTGCAGCAAACAGTGCAGCGTGCGACATCGGTCGCTGTCGAAGTGCAATTCCCGCTGCTCCAAAACAACGTAGGCCAGCCGCGGGTCGGCGAAAGCCTCTCTTGCGCGGGCGTAGGTGTAGGTGGTTCGTCCCGAGTATAAACCGGTCAGGCCACGGGTGTCGAGAACCACACCGGGGGTGGTGGTCTCGGAGGCGATTCGGCGAGCGGCGGCCCGATATCCGGCCTGATGCGCGTTGAGCGGTTTGCACGTTCGCACCAAACAGGCCGCAGCCACCAGGAAGACGACGACCCATACGCCCTTCGGCCAGACCGTCGCGGGCAATAACCCACCCCGCCCAGTGCCCCCAGTCCGCTGCAGCGGCCCAACGTCCACGAGCCAACGGCCCAGGTCCAGCACCCCGTAGCCGGCCGCTCCGACCCCCAGGACGACCAGGGTGACCAAATGCCGGTCGCCGAGATAGCCTTCTCTGACCGCAAATCCGATCACCGCAGCCGAGAAAGCGACGAACAGTAGTTGGGTAAAACGGTCCACCGCACGCGGGGGCCTCCGCCGCAATCGCCAGAACCCCCACAGTGCCAGCGCGCCTATCCAATAGTTGTAGGCCTCGACCAGTTCCTTGGCGAAGAGGCTCGCGATGGCCCAGAAGCCATGACGGCGGATGCTGTAGCTGGGATCTTTGGTATTGAACGCCATCGGCCGACCATCGGCCATCTGCCACCGATCGCCACGTGCGATGGCGTCGGAAGCCTCCGCAGCGGACGCGTGTGCCGGCCCACGGCCCAGAACCTGTCGCAGGGCCGATCTCGGAGTCGTCGCCCCCAGGAGCACGAGATAGGGCCCCAACACGATCGATAGTCCCAGAACCAGAGCCGCTTCCGAGGCGATCATTCGCCGCCAACTCTGCCGCCAAGGCCGCGAAAACTGAAACGCCACCAAGACCCCCCCCACAACGGCCAACAGGACGATCGACTCCAGACGGGTCAACAGGGCCATGCCGATCGCCACACCCGCGGCCAACAGCCAGAGCGAATTACGCCGCACGGGGGCCGATTCGTGATGGGAGCAAGGAGAACCTTCGGGCGGTTTCTCGACCGGTTTCTCGTTTGCGGCGACCGGCTCGGCACCCGATTGCCAATAGCCGACGACGGTGGCCATGGCCAGAACAAGCCAGAAGAGATGCAATCCGTCGCTTAGCCCGTCGGGTCCCAGCCGAGCAACCGTCGGCAACACGCAGAAGAAGATCGAGCCGGCCACCGCCGCGCTTCGTCCCTCCATGCTGCGAATCATGAAGTACAAGGGCACCACGGCCAGCACCAAGGGAACGGCCGCGGCCAGTTGTACGCCGAGCGCCCATGCCCCGCGAAACTCGCCCACGCCCCGGACCATGGCTCCACGGACCCACCAAACGACGACCGGAAACAAGGGCTGTTCGTCCATCTCGCGCAGCGTGGGCAGCAGGCCCCGTTCGTCGATCCGCCGGGCGGCGGCCGCGAATCGGGTGGCATCCGTCTCCGGCACCACCGTTCGCCAAATGGCCACGGTCTGGACGATGCCGGCCAGGACGACCAGCCCCACGACGATCGTCAAGTCCCGTTTCCATGCCATGCGGACGGCCGTTGCGATAGGGTGAAATTGAGCCGCAGAGGGTAGCTATCCGGCGGCAAAACGTCAATCCGACATTGCCACCCAGCGGGGCGTGAAAACCGGAAACCCCCGGAAAATAGAAGGTATACAAAGCCTCGGCAACCTAGGAACGCCTTGGAGGCACTGGTCGACCAGTCAAGCCAGATCCGCGGCATTAGACTCGCGTTGCCCAAACAGCCGAAGTAGAAAGGGGGGATCGATTCGGAGACGGCTTCCCCCGCGGCCAAGAAACGGGTATTTCCATCTTGCGCTGAAATCGGCTTCACGCTATCATTCGCATCCTCACGGTGGGCCCCGAGTCCGCCCGGACCGAACCATGTTTCGCCAAAGTGGACAACGCGACGCTCGACGACGCCGGGTCATTGCCGACGATCAGGCCGGTTCCGGGGCGGAGACCGCGCGCTCGAGGAGCCGTCGCCGGGCGCCAACCGACAACCCCCAACGACCAAAGTCCGAAAACTACAGGGATGCGGCCTTCATGCACGAGCAGGCTCGCCTGACCGATCTGATCCCGATGCGGTTCTCCACGTTCGCCCTGCTGGCGGTCGTTGGGTTGGCCATCGTCGTGGGCTTGGAGACGCTCTATTGGTGGATGCCCCTGCTGGCCGATCGAACCACCGACGGTCGCGTGGCCGCCTTCGACCTGGACGGCGAGGGAAGCTTGGCCGTCTGGTTCTCCTCGACCACCCTGCTGCTGGCCGGTTGTGCGTCGGTGATTGTCTATTCGGTCCGCCGTTATCGGATCGACGACTATCAGGGCCGCTATCGCATCTGGATTTGGGCGGCCGCGTGCTGCCTCTTGCTGAGTATCGATGAAACGGCCAGTCTGCACGAAGGTTTTAAGGAGATGATGGCCGCGGTGACCGGCACCCGGCTGTTCGGCGACGGATCGATCTGGTGGGTGACCGCCTATTTCTTTCTCTTAGCCGGCGTGGGCAC
>JABMRP010000966.1 GCA_013202535.1 Planctomycetota bacterium | reverse complement strand
TTCACCAATCCCTTCGTGCTTCAGCGACTGCTTGACCAGGAACGAGCAGTTCTTCTGGAAGAACTCCAGCGGCAGCAAGGGGGTTTTTTCGTAGGCTTCGCTGCCCAGCGTTTCGGCGATCTGGCGGACCGACTTGCCGGCTTGGGTTTCTTCGACGATGCGGCGGTGATAGGCTTCGGTGGCGGCGATGGCGCGGTCGAAGTAGGCCCGCACTTCGTTGGCGCCCTGGATCACCCCGTTGTGGCTCAGGCAGAGGATCTCGGCACCCAGGTCGGCCAGCCGCCGCATCGACGACAGGTAGCTCGCGTAGTCGCCGAAATAGTTGGGCCACCAATCGTCCTGCTCCGGCAGATAGTAGCCGCTGGCGTCGGAGATGATCAGAAACTTCTCTTCGGGCTGATGAAAACTGAGGCTGCAATCGCTGTGGCCGGGCGTTTCCAGCACGTCGACCGTCAGCTCGTCGACGGCGATCGTATCGCCCTCTTTGAGAATCCGATCGACCGTGATGCAATTCTCGGACAGCGGCAACCGGGTATGTTCCGGGCCGATGACGCCGGCCTCGCGAAGCGAACCGCTCAGCGCGTCGTCCATCTTGCAGAAGAAACCGATCGCCTTCTCCGAGGAAAGCGTCTTGGCCGTGATCTCCGAGGCGGCGACCGAAACCGGGCCGAACATCTCGCGAAACTCGGGCACGGCCATCACGTGGTCGGGATGCCCATGGGCGAGGATCACTTGCTTGATATACTCGCCGGCGATGTCCAGTTCGGCCAGTTGCTCGCGCAACACGGGCCCCATGGGACCGATGCCCCCCTCGAAGATCGCGCCTTCGTTTTGCCCCTTGAGCAGATAGATCGGATAGGGGGCCGTTCCCAGCATCAGCAGATTATCGGTCAGCGCGACGGGCGGGTTGGCGATGAGCATTTGATTCTCCTTGTGCGTTTCGATGGAGCTAACAGCCCGTTGAAAAATAATCATAACCCGAAGCGTAAGCGAGGGACTGGAATTACGAGGGATTCGACATCTAACTTCCTCGCTCACGCTTCGGGTTACCATTTCAACGGGCCGCTAAACGTCTCCTTCGGTTTCCAATGCAAACAGGGCGGCTCCCAGCGCACCGACGTATTGCGGCGCCGGCGGCATGAGGGCTTCGGTCGAAAACGCGCGGCCTACCATCTCGGTCAGCAGCCGGTTGTGGGCGACCACGCCGCCGGTCATCACCAGCGTGCCGTCGACGGTATCCATCTCGAAAACACGCTGCGCTACCGAGCGAAACGCGCCTTTGACGATGTCTTCCACTTGCTCGCCGGCGCGAATCTTCCCGAGGATCTCCGTGGCCGCGAACACCGTGCAGAAGCTGCCCAGCGTGAGATCCTTGGTCGATCGCTCGGCCAGATCGTTGAGATCGGCCACCGGCAGATCGAGCCGATGGGCGATCTCCTCCAGAAAAGAACCCGTTCCGGCCGCGCACTTGCGGTTCATCTTGAACCCGGTGCGGCGTCCGGCGGCGTTGAGCTGGATCACCTTGTTGTCCTGCGCGCCGATATCGATCACCGTGATCGCCCGGCGGAAATGGTCGTAGGCGCCTTTCCCGTGGCAAGCCAGTTCGGTCATCTTGCCGTCGGCCCAGGGCACGTTGTCGCGACCATAACCGGTGGAAATCGTGCGGCGGACATCCGACGGGCCGATCCCGGCGGCCTCGGCGACTTCTCGCCATAGTATGTCGGCCGTTTCCGTATAATTCACACCCGAGGCGCGGATCGCCCGGCCGGGGACCCGGCGGTCGCGATCGATGACGACCAGCTTCGCGGTGGAAGCGCCAATGTCAATCCCGCGGAAATATTCCATCGCTCACACTTCGGCCAATTGCTCGGCAAAGGCCTCGATGTTGGTGCGCGATTGCTCCTCGGAATACAACCGCAGATCGTTCAGATCGCCGTTGATCACCAGGTAGGGGATCCCCAATTCCTTCTGCAGACGTTGGGGCATCTCGTAGCGGTTGTTCGAGTTGTTGGGACAGGTCTTCGCGTCGTGGAAGAGGATGCCGTTGATCTTGTACTTTTCGACCATTTGGCGAATGTACGCCTCCTTGGCCTCTTCGCTGCGGCAGATGAAGAGACCGGAATACGCCCGGGCCATGCCGCGGAACGGATCGGCCGGGTCGAGATCGTCGAAGATCCAACTATTGCAGTAGGTCGATGCGACGACGCACGTTTGCAGTTCGAGGAACTGTTGCGAGAGGTCCTTGAGTTTCCCCCAGAC
>JABMRP010000965.1 GCA_013202535.1 Planctomycetota bacterium | reverse complement strand
CCGGTGGACGATGCAATGACGCCGGTGAAGTTTCCGTCGTTTTCGGCATCCAGCGTCACCGGGTTGCCGACGCCGTTGCCCGCGTCGTGGCCGAGAATCGTGAAATCGGCCGGATTCACCGCGTTGCCGTCGGTACTTTCCTCTTGGCCAAATAGGATCAGGTCGTACTCCCCGTCCGGCTCGAGCCCGCTGAGTTCCCAATCAATCGAGGTATTTCCGGTTGATCGCAGGAACGCCACCGTTCCCCGCAAGTCATCGACAGGGGTGTAGTACGTGAAATAGCCTTCTTCGTCGGGGTTCCAGGTAAAGGTCACGCCGTCGACCGTAATGCTCGGCGTATCCCGGAAGGTAATGTTGACTTGCCCGTTTCCAAAGAGCAGCGAATTCCACGGTCCTTCTTGTCCCGGCAGTTGCAGCCCCACGTCGTTGTCGGGCTCGCCCACGGGTATGGGGTTTGTATAGCCGCCGCCAAAATTATAATCTACCTGCGTATCGAAGGAGATGCTTATGAGCCCGGGCTCGGCGGGTGGCTCGGGATCGCCGATCTGGAATCGCACGTTGGGGCCGAAGAACCCATTGGCGTAGGAACCACTGTAGTCGCCGGTTGGCCTGTTCAAGCCGCCGCCGGGACCCAGGAGAGAATAGGTCGCAACGCTCAATCCATCCATGGTGGTTGGATCAACGTCGAAGCACAAGCCGGGCGAGTTGCTGAACCCGTACCAGACGCCAAGCGTGTAGACTTCGCCCGCTTGAAGGAGTTCTGGCGAGGCCAACTCGCCATAGATGAAGTTGAGCGGTGAGGGCCCATCGATTTCACCGCCACCCGGACCAGCAGGGATTGTTATATCGGTCACTAGAGATCCGCCCGAATTCCAAAGCCCGATTTGGCGATCGAATTCGCCTTGACCCGAGAAATTGTAATTGTACATACCCAGGTGCGTGGCGGTCCGGGGGCTATCGAGGGTGAAGGACCAGCCAACGGTAAGTCCGTCGGGTTGCGGAACACCGATCCCAGTGCGCGGGTTCGTGGGAAATGTTACCGCTGGTTCGGTACCTGTCAAGTCGGCCATCGCCTGCCCGCCGAGCGAGATGGCAAGCACCGCGAGAAACACAACGATCGAATTACGGACAATAATCACCGGTGCGTCCTCCCAAGAAGTTGGACGATTCAAGTTGTCGTCGGATTCCTTAACCGGTATTTCCCATGGGACGTCGGAGCGGATCTTCTCCAGGCTGAACGCGCCTGGGATCATACTGCCTCGGCTCACCTCGGAATCCACGGTCCCGGCGAGCTTTTGACCGTAGAACCGCCAAGCAAGACCACTCGCACTATACCCAGCGCCAAGGGCATTGTCCAAACAATTCCCGAAACTTTCTTATTGCCTTCCCTAAGGGAGGGGGGTGGTTCATTTTTCCGTCGCCGCATGAGCCGCGGGGAGGTTCGGGGCTCGTATGGCTACGGCTCCCTGTCGGCGGAAACGTCAAATGGCTGGGGTTGAAGAGTTCGGGTATCCGTGATGAGGCCCAGTTTCATGGTTGGGTGAGCATTTGACTGAGAAAGGCTGAGTTCTATGCAACGGGATCGCCCATTCGATGGACACCTTCCGACGCGGCAATTGGGCCACCTCAGAACGGCACATGCAGCGCCTCGCACAGAAATCGCATCAACGGGCGGGCGGCAGTGAAGGCGTTGGCCACATGGTCGAGGAACCGGGCGGCCAGCACGTCCCGTTCCTTCAGATCGCACAGTCCGATGAGGTCCTTGCGTTTCAGATCCTCGACCAGCGGGTGATCGGCGGGGAAGTCGCGCGGCGAACGTTTCAGGCTGTCGCCGGCCAAGCGGAAGCACTCCCGGAACCGCTTGCCTCGGGTTGCCCGTCGCCAGCGGTCCGCTCGCTCGACGATCGCCTGCCGGATCAACCGCAACGACGCACCGTCAGGCCGCCATGTGCCGGCGCCGAGGAAGCACTCGCCGGGAGCGACGTGGACGTAGAACCCGGGTGCGTGGACGTCGCGGCCCATCTCGTGCCGGAACTGGACGCCGACGTTCGTCTTGTACGGCGTCTTGTCCTTGCCGAACCGCGTGTCCCGATAGACGCGCATCAGCGACCCGCCGACCCGTCGGTCGTCGGCCGTGAAGAACGGGGAAATCTTCTTCAACCGCGGTGCGAACGCCCGGATGAACGCCAAGCTCGGTTCCCGCACTTCCCGTTCGTACCGCGGCTTGTTTTCCTGGAACCAAGGCCGATTATTATTGTCGCTCAGTTCTTCGAGGAACTGGAAGATCGTCGCTTCGAATCGTCGGAATTCCACGGCGGGCGATCCTCTGCTTACAGGGGGCGGTTGGCGCGGTGAACTGGCTACCGTTCTCAGGCTACGGACCGGAGTGCGGATGTCAAGGTGGGCGCGGGGATAATGGCTGTCGTTGGCCTTCTTGTCCTTCTCGGAGTTAAGGCGACACCGGCGTCAGGCTTGCCATTTGGAATGCGCCACTACCTCCAACAGCGCGCACTTGTAGTGCGCGCCGGCAGTAGGACAATATATCTTGTTGAGCGTAAGCAATCGAGCCCGGCACGCCTTTTCTTGGATCGCATCAGGCAACTGGATTTCATCATACCAATGACTGTACGATTTCTTGCCTACCATATCACTCGAATCGGCGTATGCCAAAATGAGGTAACGGTGGGCGAATGGAACGTCGTCTTTCGCTCGCCATTTCGCGTCATCGATTCGCGCCAGTTTCTCCACGCAGGCGCAAAACTCCCCAAAGTTCTTCTCGCTGGGACCACCCTTCGCGCGAATTCGTTTTCCGCGAAGGTCAACGTGCCACGGGCGAACATAATACTTGAATTCAATCGGCGAGGGGCCGTCGCTGTCCTGGATCAAAAGGTCAACGCGATTCCACTCGACGTCACACCGCACGTGCGGATATTTGCTGAGGAGATCTCGGACAAACATGAAACGGAAAACGCTTTCGTTCCAGTGGTCCAGCGGTGTCTGTCGCGACTCGCGTGCGATCGCCGCCCACATCGACCGGAGTACTGCCGACACATCGCACGAACTGGCTGCTCCTGAAGATGACATCATCTGTCCAAATCACTTTGTCCTTCGCGCACTTTGCGCCGGATGTTGCCCACGGCTCGCAAAGTGCGAGCCAGTCCCCGACTGCTTGTGGCTTGTGCGCCGCGAGAACGCTATGGAGCGGTGCCAATGGCGTTGGCTACACGCTGTGCATCGCCTTTCGAGAGACCGAATGTTGACAGAAACGTCATTACTTCCTTCAGCTTTGCTGCTAGAATCCGGTTGTCATGGAGTACGAAAAACGGAACCGCGGAACCGCCAACGCTTCCCCGCTCAGCAATGAATGTGTGAACGACGTTGCCAAGACTGTCGCACCCTAACCACACGCGAGGCTGACTCTTGCCACCAGACATATTCGACTTGAGGATTTGGACGAGGCCACCATGTTCCAAATAGTCCACGATACTGGCGACGGGAATGGACTCGTCACTCTTCTTTGCCAAGGCGAGTTCATCCTCTGGCATTTCAAAAATGTCATCGTCATACGGATCGTTTGGTATGCGAACCCTGAATATGTGAACACTGTTAGCACCGATTGGGCCACGATCATCAATTACGACACCGTGGATTGGCGTAGTTCCAAGGGTGAAGGAGACGTTGTCACCGACTGAGATAGTTTTTTGAGCTACCATGGATGTGTACCCGTAATTTGCGCCACGTGGTTGCCGATCACGGCATCGAATACGATGCCGAGCTGCTGACAAGCCTGCCGCCAGCGGCGAATCGTCGCCAACCTCAAGTTAAGTGTACCACCGAGTTGTGCAGGATCAAAGTCCTGATGAGCAATAGCGTTGCGCCAACTATTTAGGTCTTCCAGGTGACCAATTCGGCCGTTATTCCAGCGACTTTGTGCTCGTATTTGAGCCCAGAATGTCAGGCCAAGACGGTTGAAGTCAGAACCAATGTTGCCGGGATTCGGATTCCCGCGATCCAGTTTGCGATGATGCGTGAATTCAGCGCGGAGAACGGCCTGCAATGATATTGGAGTCACGGAACGAGCGATGTGGTCGACTGCTTCGGAATGTAAGTCGCGGCAGAATCCTTGAAACTGTGAAGACAGCAGCATCGTGTACGCATGGTTGATCTGTTGGGTTGCGTAGCGACGACCTCGTGCGCCGCCGCCGACCTGAAGGTGCGCGTTTGCGATTTGATCGAGTTCTTGGACCCTTGTTGTATTCCAGTGTTGCAGGGAGTTCGAAGGCATGAAGTTTGTGTCTCTCTGTCGTCATGCACTACTGTTTATCGAGCAGCCCTAATTTGATGATGGGGCGCGCCGACGCGCAATAACGCCCCCACCCCATGTGGCTAATCATAACACGCAAGCTGTTGGGGGTGCAATGCTGTAGGTGACCTCGGGCTGTTACGATGCGGTCTGTTATCGGGGCTGGGAAGCGCCCCATAATTCCCCGGCACCCCCCCGGAAAATCATCAGCCCAGGGATAACGTGGCGCCGGATGCGCGATCACGTTCCGGCGGGTCCTTGTTGTGTATTGGTATAAATGCCGTACTGGTACCGCTTTGCGTTCTCCCGTTCGATGCCGAAGCGTCGTGGCAAGAACCGGTTGGAACGCGAAGTCTACTTTCCCTCGCCCCGCCGCAATTGTCCACACGCCGCATCGATCCGTTCCCCTTTGCGGTGACGGATCTTCACCGTCAGGCCGCCGTGCTGGAGGACCTCGGCGAAATGGGCGGTGGTCGCGGGGTTTGGCGTGCGATATTCCAGACCGGTTACCGGGTTGAACGGGATTAGGTTGATCAACGCCGGACGGCCGCGCAGCAGGGCGGCGAGTTGGCGGGCGTGGTCGGGTTGATCGTTGACGCCGGCCAGGAGCACGTATTCGTAGGTGACGCGGCGGCCCGTGCGGTCGAAGTAGTCGTCGGCCGCGGCCAGGATCTTGGCGATGCCCACCTTGCGGTTGGTCGGGACGATTTGGTTTCGCAACGCGTCGTCCGGCGCGTGCAACGAGACGGCCAGATGGTAGGCCCGATCGTGCCCGGCCAGGCGACGAATCCCGCCGGGTAGCCCGACCGTGGAGATCGTGATCCGCCGGGCACTGATGTCCAGCGCGTCGCGGCCGGTTGCCGCCTCCAGCGCGGGCAGCAGACCATCGAGATTGGCCAGCGGTTCGCCCATCCCCATCACCACGACGTGGCTGAGTCGCTCTTCGGCACGCAGCAGCCGGTTGAGGCTGAGCACCTGCTCGACGATCTCGCCGGAGGTCAGATTGCGGGCCAGGCCGTCCAGCCCGCTGGCGCAGAAAACGCACCCCATCGCGCAGCCTACCTGGGTGCTGATACAGACGGTACACCGCTGCCGGTCGTCGCGCAACAGCACGCATTCGACGCGCTGGCCGTCGGCCGTTTCCAAGAGCAGCTTCTCGGTGCCGTCGCCGGCCGTGCGATGGGCGGCCGTGTGCATCGTCCAGATCTGGAACTCCTCGGCCAACTGCTGGCGCAACGCCCCGGGCAGATCGGTCATCTCGCCGAACTCCCCGGCCCGCTTGGCAAACAGCCACCCGCGCACCTGGCGCGCGCGATAGGCGGGCAGTTCCCGGTCGGCAAACCAAGTTTGCCACTGATCGGCCGTTTGTTCGAGAAGATGCAACATGACGTGTTATTCCTCCGCCTGTCGAGCTCGTACTTCGTCGATCCGGCGTGCTAGCTCGCCGCTTTGCAGATCGGACTCCAGCGATTCGACGTCGGCGTACAGCAGGTGGGTGAGAAACTTCACGGCCCAGTTGATTTCCATCGGGCTGATCGTGACCACGACGGCACCGTGCTGATAGGCTTCCCACATCTCGATGGCCGTGCCCATCGACGCCTCGGGCACGAAGGCCAGCAGAACGTCGACCTCGCGACACATCAGGTTGTGGCCAAAAAACACCTGCCGGCCGGTCTGGTCGTCGTACTCGATCGAGTTGCCGTGGTCGGTCAGGGGGTCGTACACGTCGACCGCGGGGAAATGCCGGCGCAGCAAATCGGCCAGATGACGGCGATAGTCCTGGTTGTGCAACACGGCCCCGGTGTGCGAGCCCTGCATGATACCGGCGAGAAAGAAACGCATAGGCGTGGAACGCATCTCGTGGAGGAAACGATCGGGAAACCGGCCCGCGGAGCGACATTTTCGCGCCACCCGGGTTGTCGTCGGCCGGTCATACGCTACTATCAGCATAGACGCTTAGGTAGGGTGGGACAAGGTGCTCGTTTAACGCCCAGCCGAAGGCGCCGGCTTCCGTGATCGTGGAGCGTCGAGAAAGCCGGCGCCTTCGGCTGGGCGTTAAACGACGATGCGAGAGTGCGAGCGATTCATTGGAAAAAGCAAATGTCAACCAAGAATACAGGACCATCGACGTGACCAAAAAACGGGCATCGAAAAAGCCGTCAAAGAAAACCACGCCGACCTGCCCGGCTGACAACGCCGACGGCCAACCGCCGGAACCGGATCTCGATCGGGCATACGAACTGCTGATGCAACTGCTACCGATCCCCGGGCCGAGTTGCCGGGAGGGGGCCGTGGCCCAGTT
>JABMRP010000964.1 GCA_013202535.1 Planctomycetota bacterium | reverse complement strand
CGGCCATCCACGTTGCCGACCCCGCCTCCGAACATCCCCTGGTCTTCAAGTCGACCGATCCGGAAAACCGGCCGGAGTCGCCCTGACAGATGACCGTTCGTGTGAGCCCCCCCTTTTTGGGAAGACTCTTGCCGAACCACCCACCGGCCATTAGGCTGGTATGTTCAGGGAGTTGGTTGTCCCCTTTTTTTCCGGCCGAGGAGGATGCTTATGAACCGCACCGGCTGGTTGCTTGCCGTGATCTGGATGCTGGGCGGTTCGGCGGCCGCGGCGGCACAGCCGAAAGACCCCCATGCCGACCTGCCGCGTTCGCATTCGGTGACACCGGAACTGGCGGCCACGGGCTTTGAGTTCGCCGAGGGTCCGGCCCTGGACGCCAAGGGGAATCTCTACGTGGCCAACTACCGGAGCAACGGCAACATCGGCCGGATCGCGCCGGACGGGACGGCCCGGATCTTCTGCAATCTGACCGAGGCGGCGCCGGCCGACGGGAGTCAGCCCCGGGCCAACGGCATGAAGATCGATAGCATGGGCCAACTGATCGTGGCCGACTCAGGCACGGGTCGGCTGCTGAGGATCTCGACCGACGGACTCCGCGTCGAGGTGCTGGCCGATCGTTTCGACGGCAAGCGGTTCTCGAGCGTACACGACGTTGCCCTGGACAGAGCCGGGAACATCTTCTTCAGCGACCCCGGCGATTCCGATCGCGACGACCCCACCGGCACCGTCTACCGCTACGACATCCTCACGGCCCAAGTATCGCAGGCGGTCACCGGGCTGGCCTCTCCCGGCGGTCTGGCCGTCACCCCGGACCAGAAGCACCTTTGCGTGAGCGAGAGCGACAAGTTTCGCATCATGATCTACGGGTTGAGCGAGAAGGGGCATCTGGCCGACGGCCGTGTCTTGATCACCTTTCCCGTCGAGTCCGAGGGGAACATCGCCGGCGGACGTTTCCAGCCCGAGGGAATGGTCTTCGACGCCAAGGGCCGGCTCTACGTTGCCATGTGGACCGGCGACTTGGTCAACGTCGTGGAAGTTTCCTCGGGGACCATCATTCGGCAGTATGAAGCCGGTGGGTTGCAGGCAACCAACTGCCACTTTCACGCCGGATATCTCTACACGACCGTGGCCGCCAAGGAAGCCGTTTTTCGGTTGAAACTCGGCGTGGAGGGTTTCCGCTACAGCCGCTCGCCCGATGTCGAGTCCGTGGTCCCCGAAACCGACCCCTAACGGCGCGCTGGTTGGAATAGCCGCCCGTTCGCCACGGTAACCCGAAGCGTCAGCGAGGGACGGTTCTTACCGAGAAAACGACGCGATGCGTCCCTCGCTAACACTGCGGGTTACTTTTTCAACGTGCCGCTACTTGCCCCCCAGCCGTATTCGCCCCAGAGGTTCGTACGTTGGACCGGCGCGATCGAGACGGCTGGAGAAGACGACCACTTCGGTCACTTGGGTCCGCCCGGCCGTGTAGTCCGCGGCGCCGTCGAGCCGTTGGCCGAGGTCGTCGATGCCGATGGGGCTGCGGCGCACCCGGCCGATGGTCAGGTGTGGCTGGAAACGCCGGTGTTCGGTACGAAAGCCCAACTCGGCCAGGGCCGTTTCGATCCGTCCGTGCAAGGAGACCAGATCCTCGCCGCCGGCCTCGGTGCCCAGCCAAACGGTACGCGGTCGGCGCACGGTCGGAAACGCCCCGGCGCCGCGGACCTCCATGGGAAACGGCGCCACCGGAGCCGTCGCTTCGCCGACCGCCTTACAGATTCGGGGAATCTCCGCAGTGGGTATCTCGCCGAGGAATTTCAGCGTCAGGTGCATGTTGGCCGGGTCGACCCATTTCACGTTGGCCGGCGTGTCGCGCAACTGCTCGATCAGCTCGCCGGCCCGACTGCGTATCTCCGCGCCGATTTCGACGGCCACGAACGTGCGTACGGTGTTTTTCATCGAACTGCCCGGTTTTTCATCGAATTGCCCGGTTTTTCATCGAACTGCCTGTAAGAAACGGTCCGGGTGCCATCGGTAGACGAGCACGGTGCGTCGCTGTCCACCCTCTCCCACCGGCCCGGGAAACCGTCCCCACGGCCGGGCCGCCGTTTGCAGCAAACAGTGCAGCGTGCGGCAACGGTCGCTATCGAAGTGCAATTCCCGCTG